>CAYNVN010000059.1:0-2687 GCA_964400655.1 uncultured Lentimicrobiaceae bacterium | reverse complement strand
ATAGCAGGGGATTCCCGCCTGCCGGCAGGGCAGGCCTCCTCCTTCGTCGTCGGAATGACGGACTAATAAAGGAACGACGTAGTTTTGGGTTTTTTGTTTTTGATTTTTTGAATTTGCCTGCCCGTCCGGCAGGCGGGTTTGGAATTTGGTGCTTGATATTTGAAATTTACTCTAAGTACTCCAAACTTTAGGCACTCCAAACTTCAAGTTTAGGCACTTTTAATTTTTGATTGCAAATTTTTGATTTAAGATTTTTGATTTGGCCTGACGGCTGTTCAAGGTTCAATGTTTGGATGTTTAAAGTTTGAATGAACGGCGTAGTTTTAACTCTAAGTACTCCAAACTTTAGGCACTCCAAACTTCAATTACTTTCCCGACTTGCAATTCGTAATTTTAGCACATTATCATCACCATCTCCCATAATTATTTACCTTTGGAACAATTCAAAAAAACCCTCAATATGAAAAAATCCGTATTAATATTTTTTGTGTTTATTTTAATAATCGGCTTTGGAGCTGATTATCTTTTTGATCGTGCACCTATATTTACCGGCTTTTCGGCCAAAATGGTTGCTTCACAAATGTTTCTGGCCGACCGTACACAGGCAGACATTGAAAATAATGAGTTGCACTCTTTTTTCCTTTCGCTTTCAAAAAATGTTGTTGACGAAAAAGCCAAAACGGTGGAAGGCAGCTTTATGGGAAGAGCCAAACAAAAGGCGGTTTATCGCGAAGGACTTGGCTGCACATTAATTGCCGACGGTGATGAAACTGCCGTGAGAAAACAAAAAGTGGTTCAAAAAATATTACCCGAAAGGCCCGATACCATTGCATGGCCCACGGGCGATGTGTTACCTGACGGTAATTCGGTAAAAGTGGATATATCTAAATTAAAAGATGCTATAGGTAATGCCTTTAATCATGGTAATACACGTGCCGTGGTGGTTTGTTACGACACTTCGTTTTTTATTGAAAAATATGCCGATGGATTTTCAAACAAAACCCGATTGCTTGGCTGGTCGATGAGTAAAAGCGTTACCGGAACCATGATTGGGGTACTGGTTAAACAGGGCAGGCTGGAAATTGACGCTCCTGCTCCCGTTAAAGAGTGGCAGGATGATAACAGAAAGAATATTACCGTTAATAATTTGATGCACATGACCAGCGGACTTGAATGGGTGGAAGATTATACCGATATTTCGGATGCAACCATTATGCTTTATGAAAAGGGTGATATGGGCGCATTCGCACTCAACAAACCGGCGGTTTATCCCCCCGATTCGGTTTGGTATTACTCATCGGGAACATCCAATATATTATCGCTGATTATCAGAAGACAGTTTAAAAACGATCAGGATTACTGGAAATTTCCACGCGAAACCATCTTTAACAAAATTGGGATGAGAAGTGCTGTTTTTGAAACTGATGCCTCGGGAACTTTTGTGGGTTCTTCCTATATTTTTGCCAATGCCCGCGACTGGGCAAGATACGGGTTGTTGTACCTGCGTAACGGGGTTTGGAACGGCGAACAGATTTTGCCCGAAGGATGGACGGAATATACGGCCATGCCGGCACCTGGTTCAAAGGACGAATATGGTGCGCAATTCTGGCTACAACCCAAAGAGTTGCCCGATGCTCCCGAAGATGCCTATTTTTGCGACGGCTATCACGGACAGCGGGTTTATATTATTCCGTCAAAAAAGCTGGTTATCGTTCGCTTCGGACTGAACAAACATGGGGAATTTGATTATAACGGATTTGTAAAATCAATTATCGATGCCTTTGATTAAACATTCAATCTTATTTATTATTACCCTTTCTCTTTTGTTCTCGTGCGATTCCGGCAGACAAAAAAAGATTGCAGCTGCCAAAAGTTATAAAACATGGCAAACCGGAAAGCTGTTCAGCGATATTAAAGTGCAGTCCGACACCACTTTGTCGTATGCGCTTTATCTTCCGAAAAACTACAACAGCAAAGTGCCAAACAGGGTAATGTTTGTTTTTGATTCACATGCAAACGGATTGCTTCCGGTTAAGAAATATCAAAAACTATCTGATAAATATAATGTCATCCTTGTTGCTTCCAATAATTCAAAAAACGGACTAAGTGCGGCAGAACGGAACAAAATTATTAGCGGATTTCTGGAAGATGTAAAAAACAGGTTCCATATCGATAACAACAAAATATTTACTGCCGGTTTTTCGGGTGGGGCGCGTATTGCGGCGTTGATAGCCCTTTATAACGGAAATGTTGCCGGAGTAGTTGGTTGTGCTGCCGGTTTTCCGCAGGTTCAAAATCCGGTAAACACTTCGTTTAAATGGGTAGGTGTTGTCGGTAACAAGGATTTTAATTATTTGGAATTAAAGAACCTGAATCGCCGGCTGGCGGCCAATGGCTGGAAAAGCCGCCTGTTGGTTTTTAACGGAAAACATGAGTGGCCGCCTGTTGAAGTGATGGATGATGCTTTGGGGTTACTGTTTGGAAATATAACAGGCAAATCGAAATATGAAGCAAACGATGTTCCCGATGAAATGGCGCTGGAAAAACAGGAAATACAAAAACAGCAGGAACTGGTAAGGGCCATGGAAGAAAAGAGCTTATTGTGGTGGAACTCAAAAATTAACGCCATGCAAAAAAGCATCCAAACGGCATCCTCTCCCGAAGTTAAACTGATGAACCGTCGTCTA
>CAYNVN010000058.1:0-11985 GCA_964400655.1 uncultured Lentimicrobiaceae bacterium | reverse complement strand
AAGCGAACCCGAAAGCTTTCGGGGAGCGACGAGGCCCGCCCGAACGTACCGTTCGGTACGGGCGGGAATCTCCTGAGTACCGGCCTGCCTTTTCAGTAAAAGGAAATTCAGTCAATAATAGTAGGGGATTCCCGCCTGCCGGCAGGGCAGGTCTCCTCCTTCGTCGTCGGAATGACGGTGGTGGTGGCGAAATGACGGAGAAGAAAGAAAAGTAGGCACGAAGCCCGCCCGAAGGCAAAACGCAAAACGCAAAACGCTAAACACTAAACGCCAAACGCTGAACGCCGAATTTTAGGCACTCCACACTTTAGCGCACTTTAGGCACTCCAAACGCCCAAGCTTCCATTTTTATCTTTAAAAAAAATAAAAAAAGCTACGGGTCTGTAAGCGGGATTCTGTCTCACATCAAACAATGTGATTTCTGTCATTTATCTCGGACCGGCATCGCTGCCGGCCTCCAGCGACCTACCCGCCGGCTTGGACGAGCAACCCTTCAGTCGTGTATAAACACAACAACGCCGGCATATTTGGTCTTGCAACCCATAAGGTTTACCCGACCGCAATGTCACCACTGCGGCCCGTGGGCTCTTACCCCACGTTTTCACCCTTACCCTGCTAATGGCAGGGCGGTTATTTTCTGTGGCACTTGCTGTACACGCTTGTGCGTGCCCTTCCCGTTAGGAAGTATGGTGCTCTGTGTTGTCCCGACTTTCCTCCATTACGCCATTGCGTAATGGCGACAGAACGACCCGTAGCGGCGGCAAAGGTACAGATATTGTGCCAAAAAACAGTCGGATTTATTCCGGAGGTTTATAATATACAAACATCTAATTTCTTTTAACTGTTTCTAAATAAACAGCTGAATCTAATTTAGAAACTATCTATTATAGGTTTTTATTATACTGTTATTCAGATATATATAGATTTGTTAATTTGTCAATCTAAGGAGGGGTTTTGCTATATTTCTGTATAACAAGCAAATAAATTAAAATCAAACCGAATCGGCTGATATTGCTTTTTCTTTAAAAATTCTAATTTTGTTACTCTTTGAAAAAAGTGGTTAAAGTAATTAAAACAAAAAACCTTTAATCGTGAATATAATTTTAATAGCAGTACTTGCTTTGGGGGGTATAGGCCTTGTTTCGGCAGTTATACTCTATTTTGTTGCTTCCAAATTTAAAGTTTACGAAGACCCTAAAATTGATGAAGTTGAAGAAATTCTTCCTTCTGCCAACTGCGGGGGGTGCGGTTTTCCGGGATGTCGTGCTTTTGCCGAAGCTACCGTGAAAAAAGCCAAAGACGAAAAAAATCTTGAAGGTTTGTTTTGTCCGGTTGGCGGCAACGAAGTAATGCAAAAAGTAGGTGAAACACTGGAGTTGGAAATTGAAGCCAAAGATCCGATGATTGCGGTGGTAAGATGCAACGGCTCCCATGCCAATTCGCCTGAAAAGGTAAAATACGAAGGGGTTACCTCCTGTTCATTTGCTCATGCTTTATATGCCGGTGAGGGCGGTTGCCAGTTCGGTTGTCTCGGGCTTGGCGATTGCGTGGATGCCTGTGAGTTTGATGCCATTCATATGAGCGACGAACGGGGTCTTCCGGAGGTTAATGATAAATGTACCGCCTGTGGTGCTTGTGTTGAAGCATGCCCCAGAGACATTATTGAACTTCGTAAGAGAGGGCCAAAAGAGAAACGGATTTTCGTGTCGTGTGTAAATAAAGAAAAGGGTGCGGTTGCCATTAAAAACTGTTCGGTTGCCTGTATAGGTTGTGGTAAATGTGAAAAAGTTTGTGAATTTGATGCCATTACCATTACCGATTTCCTCTCTTACATCAATTTCGATAAGTGTAAGCTCTGTCGTAAGTGTGTTGAGGTTTGTCCCACCAACTCCATTTGGGAGGTTAATTTTAAACCGCGAAAGCCCAAAGCCGAGAAGGTTCCGAAAAAAGAACCCGACAAAAATAAACCGGCAGCAGAAGGCAAGGTTGCCATTGAAAATAACAATGATAATAAAAGTAAACCCGGTGAAGACCGGAAATAAATCCGAATATAGATGGGATTACTAAAAACATTTAAATTAGGCGGAGTTCATCCTGCGGAAAACAAGTTTTCGGCGCAGGTTCCCATTGAGGTGCTTCCTCTACCCAAAAAGGTGTTTGTTCCCATGGGACAAAACCTTGGAGCACCTTCAAAACCGCTGGTTAAAAAGGGTGATGAAGTAAAAACAGGTCAGCTTATTGCTACGGCAGGCGGTTTTATTGGTTCCAATATTCATTCACCTGTTTCGGGAAAAGTATTTAAAATTGATGTGGTACTTGACTCGTCGGGATTTCGCCGGCCGGCAGTAATAATTAATGTGGATGGCGATGAATGGATGGATGACATCGACCGCAGCAACGATATTGTACGAGAAATTAAGGCCACTCCTGAAGAGATTATTAATAAGGTAAAAGATGCAGGCATTGTGGGAATGGGAGGGGCCACTTTCCCCACACAGGTTAAGCTTACGCCTCCACCCGGAAAAACGGCCGAGTTTTTAATTATTAACGGCGTTGAATGTGAGCCTTATCTTACTGCCGACCATCGTGTGATGATGGAAAGGGGCGAGGAACTTTTGATTGGAACACACATATTGATGCGTGCATTAAAGGTCGCCAAAGGCTTTATCGGTATTGAAAACAATAAACCCGATGCCATTGCGCATCTCACAAAGCTGGCGAAAGATTATCAGGGCATCGAAATAGTTCCTTTAAAAGTAAAATATCCGCAGGGAGGAGAAAAACAACTCATCAAAGCGGTAGTAAACCGTGAAGTTCCTTCGGGAAAATTACCCATCGAGGTGGGGTGTGTGGTTCAAAATGTGGGAACAACGCTGGCGGTTTATGAAGCTGTACAAAAAAACAAACCCCTGTTTGAAAGGGTGGTTACCGTTACGGGTAAAGCGCTTTCAAAACCTTCCAACTTTTTGGTAAGAATAGGTACGCCCATTGGCGAACTGGTTGAAGCAGCCGGCGGATTGCCCGATGATACTGGTAAGGTTATCGGTGGCGGTCCCATGATGGGGAAATCGCTGTTGTCGATGGATATTCCCGTAGTAAAGGGTACATCGGGTATTTTGCTGATGAAAAGAGCAGAATCGCACCGCAAGCCCGAACAGTCGTGTATCCGTTGTTCCAAGTGTACCTATGTGTGTCCCATGGGGCTTGAACCTTATTTGTTGTCGAGGGTATCAAAACTGGGTAAGTTCGATTATGCCGAAAAAGAACGGATAATGGATTGCATTGAATGCGGATCGTGTCAGTACACCTGTCCGGCTGCCATTCCGTTGCTCGACTATTTACGGTTGGGAAAAAATAAAACAGGTCAGATAATAAGGAGCAGAAACAAGAAATAGAATTAATTATGAATATGTTTACGGTTTCGGGATCTCCGCATGTACATGGAGAATACTCAACACCCAAAATAATGTACGGCGTGGTGATAGCCATGATACCTGCCATGCTGGTTTCGGTATGGTATTTCGGACTGGATGCAGTGCGGGTACTGGTATTGGCTGCAGCTGCCAGTATCTTTTTTGAATGGGTTATTCAAAAATATCTTATTAAAGGGGCGGTTACCATTACCGACGGTTCTGCATTGGTTACCGGTATTTTGCTGGCGTTTAATGTGCCTTCCAATTTGCCTTCGTGGATGGTGATAGTGGGGGCATTGGTGGCCATTGGAATGGCAAAAATGTCGTTTGGAGGCCTCGGTAAAAACGTTTTTAACCCCGCATTGGTTGCACGTGTGTTTCTGCTGATATCTTTTCCGGTTGAAATGACCTCGTGGCCCAAACCTCATGCCCTAAGTAAAGGTTTTGCCGATGTGATAACAGGGCCTACACCTTTGGGAATTGTAAAAGAGGGATTAAGATCGGGAAAAACCATGCAGGAGTTAAAACCGGAGCTTCCCAATTATATTCAGGATTTGATAGGCCAAATGGGAGGCTCTATGGGCGAAGTGTCGGCTGTTGCCATTTTGCTTGGTGGCTTGTATATGCTTTGGAAGAAGATTATTACCTGGCATATTCCGGTAGCTGTATTGGGAACGGTATTTTTGTTTACCGGAATTTTATGGGGATTTAAACCCGAAAGCTATGCCGATCCGCTGTTTCATTTGTTAACAGGCGGTTTGATGCTGGGTGCCGTCTTTATGGCAACCGACATGGTTACCTCTCCCATGACACATGGCGGACAATTGTTGTTTGGTGCAGGTGTGGGTATTCTTACCGTGTTGATTCGCGTTTGGGGTGCCTATCCCGAAGGTGTTTCTTTCGCTATTTTGCTGATGAATGCGGTTGTTCCGCTTATTAACAGAGGATTTAAACCCAAAAGGTTTGGTGACAACCCGGGGGTAAAAATTGAAGCTTAATTTGTAAAACTTGTAACCATGGGATCAAAAAAAGAATCCACGTTTATAAATATGGTCATCACATTGTTGGTGATTGCTGCAGTGTCGGCAGGTGTTTTGGGTGGCGTTTACGTTTTAACCAAAGAACCCATTGCCATCGCCAAAAAGAAAAAGCAGGAAAAAGCCATTAAAATGGTTTTGCCCGCTTTCGATAAATTGAAAAGTGTTAAAGTTCCCGATGCCAGAGGAAACGACTCGTTGCTTTTTACCTATGCCGAAAAAGAGGGTAAAGTGATTGGGGTTGCGGTAAACACATACTCGGATAAAGGTTTTGGAGGACTTGTTTATCTGATGGTTGGTTTTTTGCCCGATGGAACCATTAACAATACGGCGGTTCTGTCTCACTCCGAAACTCCCGGACTGGGTACAAAAATGAGTTCTCCTGAATTTAAGGATCAGTTTAACGGTAAAAATCCCGGTAAATTTGTTTTAAAGGTAACAAAAGACAAAGGAGATGTGGATGCCATTACTGCTGCTACCATAAGTTCCCGTGCGTTTTGTGATGCGGTTGACAGGGCTTATCTAACATTTAATAAAGAATTTAAAGATAATGGTATTAATTAATTACACCTTATTGTGTAATTAATTGATTAAAAAGATAATAACTTATAAAAATGAGTCAGATACAAAACTTTACAAAAGGATTTATAAAAGAAAACCCGGTGTTTGTTCTTCTGTTGGGCATGTGTCCTACATTGGGAACAACCTCTTCGGCCCTTAACGGGCTGGGCATGGGCCTGGCAACCACCTTTGTTTTGGTGATGTCGAATATGGTAATTTCCATGATTAAGGATTTTATTCCCGACAAGGTAAGAATACCTTCGTTTATTGTGATAATCGCCTCATTTGTAACAGTGGTTCAGTTAACCATGCAGGCATATACTCCCGCTTTATACGAATCGTTGGGGCTGTTTATTCCTTTAATTGTTGTTAACTGTATTGTTTTGGGCCGTGCCGAAGCCTTTGCTTCAAAAAATACCATCTGGTCATCTGTTATCGACGGACTGGGTATGGGGCTTGGTTTTGCCTTTGCCCTTACACTGCTTGGTGCCGCCCGCGAATTGCTTGGGAGTAGTGCCGTTTTCGGTATCGATCTTGCCAAAGGCGATTTGATGCTTGTGTTTATTCTTGCTCCCGGCGGATTTATTGTGCTGGGTTATCTGATTGCTATTATTAACAAATTGAATAAAGCTTAAAGGCAGGGAGGTGAAATTATGGAATATTTTGTAATAATTGTAGGTTCAATATTTGTAAGTAACATTGTTTTAACCCAGTTTCTCGGCGTTTGTCCGTTTTTGGGTGTATCCAATAAAATATCCACATCGGTAGGAATGGGAGGAGCCGTTCTTTTTGTGCTAACGCTTGCCACCATGGTAACCTGGATTATTCAGTACTATGTGCTTACTCCTTTCGGACTTGACTTTATGCAGACCATTGTGTTTATCCTTGTTATTGCCGCATTGGTGCAAATGGTCGAAATTATCCTGAAAAAGGTTAGTCCGTCGTTGTATCAGGCTCTGGGAGTTTTTCTGCCGCTTATTACCACCAATTGTGCCGTACTCGGCGTGGCAATTCTTACCATTCAAAAACATTATGATTTATTGGAAGGGGTAACCTTTGCCGCTTCAAATGCCATTGGCTTTACATTGGCATTGGTAATATTTGCCGGTATCCGCGAACATCTCGACCTGATGGAAGTACCAAAAGGAATGCGCGGTATTCCCGTAGCCCTTGTTACGGCCGGTATTCTTGCGTTAGCCTTTATGGGTTTTACCGGTATGGTAAAATAATATCCATTCGTTTTTCGTATTTTCTTTTAGCTGTATCGGCATCTTTTTTAAAGTTAAGTTTATTATTAAAGTAGCTTAACATTCCGTATATTTGTGAAGTTAATCACGAATATAATTTTTGTGATTTACTTACAAACATAATAGCATAACTATAAACTTTTTAAATGGATAAACAATACTTTGCACACGAAACAGCCGTGGTTGATGAGGGATGTAAAATCGGAAAAGGAACCAAAATATGGCATTTTTCTCATATTATGACGGGTTGTGAACTTGGCGAAAACTGTAACATCGGGCAAAATGTGGTTGTTTCGCCACAGGTAATACTTGGCAGAAATGTTAAAGTTCAGAATAATGTTTCGATATATACCGGGGTTATATGTGAGGATGACGTTTTTCTCGGTCCGTCGATGGTTTTTACCAATGTAATAAATCCGCGGAGCAATGTTAACCGGCGTGGGCAATATACTAAAACGGTGGTACGACACGGTGCCAGCATTGGGGCCAATGCCACCATAGTTTGCGGACATGATATTGGGAGGTTTGCTTTTATAGGTGCAGGTGCAGTGGTAACCAAAGAGGTGCCCGATTATGCACTGGTGGTGGGAAACCCTGCCCGGCATGTGGGCTGGATGAGCGAATACGGTCACCGGTTGAATTTTAACGACAGGGGAGAGGCTGTTTGCCCCGAAAGCGGTGAAAAATACAAACTTGAAAATAATAAAGTAACTAAAATAACAGAGTCATGAAAATACTTGTAACCGGTGGTACCGGATATATCGGCTCTCATACCGTTGTTGAATTGCAAAACGATGGGTATGAGGTAGTAATTATCGATAATCTTTCAAATTCAAAAAAGGAGGTGGTTGATAATATTGAAAAAATTACCGGAACTCGTCCTTTGCTTGAAGTTTTTGATTTGGTGGATCGTGAAAAAACCGCCGATTTTTTTAAACGTCATCACGATATAAAAGGGGTCATCCATTTTGCTGCATATAAAGCTGTTGGCGAAAGTGTTCAGAAACCTTTGATGTATTACCGTAACAACCTTGTTTCGTTGATGAATATTATGGAAAGTATGATAGAAAACAAGGTAGAGAATCTTGTCTTTTCATCATCCTGTACGGTTTATGGTCAGCCTGACGAATTGCCGGTTTCTGAAAAAGCACCCATTAAAAAGGCCGAATCGCCTTATGGTAATACCAAACAAATTGCCGAAGAGATTATTTTTGATACGGTTAAGGTTGAGCCGGTAAAAACCATTGCATTGCGGTATTTTAATCCCATTGGCGCGCACGATACTGCCCTGATTGGAGAGTTGCCGCTGGGAGTGCCCAATAATCTGGTGCCGTTTATTACGCAAACAGCCATTGGCCTGCGCGAACAGCTCAGCGTTTTTGGCGATGATTACAATACCCCCGACGGAACGGCCATCCGCGATTACATTCATGTGGTTGACCTTGCTAAAGCGCATGTAATTGCAGTGGACAGGATGATCAACAACAAAATGAAGAAGGATTTTGAAGTATTTAACCTTGGTACCGGTAACGGTTACTCTGTTTTGGATGTGATAAAATCATTTGAAAAAGTTAGCGGACAAAAGTTAAACTATAAAATTGTGGGCCGCCGTCCCGGTGATGTTGAACAGGTTTGGGCAAATCCGGATTTCTCAAATAAGGAACTGGGTTGGAAAGCTGAACGCGGATTGGACGAAATGACGTTGTCGGCCTGGAAATGGGAACTGGCGTTGAAGGAAGGAAAAGGTTGATGTTTGAGGTTTAAAGTTTGAAGTTTGATGTTTGATGTTTGAAAGTTTGATTGTTAAAAAAGAAAATTAAAATAAAATGAAGAAAATATTAGTAACCGGTGGTGCTGGTTTTATCGGGTCGCATGTAATCCGTCTTTTCGTTAATAAATATTCCGATTACCATATCTACAATCTCGATAAACTCACCTATGCTGGAAACCTGCTTAACCTTACCGATGTGGAGAGTAAACCCAATTACACCTTTATTAAAGGTGACATTGTGGATGGTGCGTTTATCATGAACCTGTTTAAGGAGCATCGGTTTGACGGGGTGATTCACCTTGCTGCCGAATCGCATGTGGATCGATCCATCGAAAACCCTATGGAGTTTGTAATGACCAATGTAATAGGTACGGTTAATTTGCTGAACGCTGCCAAAGCCATTTGGAAAGATGACACCCGGGGAAAACGATTCTATCATGTTTCAACCGATGAGGTTTACGGATCGTTGGGTAACGAAGGCTTTTTTACTGAAGAAACGGCATACGACCCCCACAGTCCCTATTCCGCATCAAAAGCCGGTTCCGACCATTTTGTAAGGGCTTACCACGATACATTCGGGTTGCCGACCATTATATCGAACTGTTCAAACAACTACGGTCCGAATCAATTTCCCGAAAAGCTTATTCCTTTGTTTTTAAATAACATCAGGCACAATAAACCGCTACCGGTTTACGGAAAGGGTGAAAATGTGCGCGACTGGCTTTATGTTATCGATCATGCCAGTGCCATAGACGTGATTTATCATAACGGACCCGACGGCGAAACATATAATATTGGCGGGCATAACGAGTGGCGAAATATCGACCTGATTAAGGTGTTGATAAGGGTAATGGATAAAAAACTGGGACGCGAACCGGGAACTTCCGAAAAATTGATAACCTATGTAACCGACCGTGCCGGCCACGATTTGCGTTATGCCATCGATTCATCAAAGTTGCAAAACGAACTGGGCTGGAAACCTTCGTTGCAGTTTGAAGAGGGTATTGAAAAGACGGTTGACTGGTATCTGAACAATCAGGAGTGGCTTGATAACACCACATCGGGTGATTATCAGAAGTATTATGATGAGATGTATGGCAACCGATAAATGGTTTTAGAGGACAATAAAAGGCTGCTAAAAGTTTTAAACAATATGCTGTTGGTTTTTTTCTTGCAAAAAACAAACCGATAGTAGTATTAGTAATTGATTTATTGATACTTTTGCCCGCGAATAAAATTTTTGGGAATTGCTTGAATAATTAAAAAAATATTGCGTTCTTTGCACTCCCTTTTTAGAAACGACTTAAAACACGGAACGATGTCAAGAATTTGTCAGATTACAGGTAAGAAAGTGATTACAGGAAACCACGTTTCGCATTCACATATCAGAACCAAAAGAAGATTTCATCCCAATCTTCACACCAAAAGATTTTTTGTCCCTGAAACAAATGAATGGGTTACATTAAGGGTTTCAGCAGCCGGTATTCGTATCATTAATAAAAAAGGTATTTTCAATGCCATTAAAGAAGCCAAAGAAAAAGGCTTTTATAACGCATAACCGGTTTTGTACAACTTATAAAAAAACCTGTGTTCATTTGAACACAGGTTTTTTTATTTACCTGATATGTCGGAGATGGTTTAATAATTCTCTTTGATAATCTTGGCTATTAATACATTCAGTTTCTCAAAAACTTCCTCTTCACTACCCGACCCGTCGATGGCGTAATATTTACTTTGTTTGCGATAATAATCAATTACCGGTTTGGTTTTTTGTTTGTATTGTTCCAAACGGTTAATAATTAAATCAATCGATTTGTCGTATGGTCGTGCTCTTTTGGTTCTTGCCCGTTTGTTTAAACGTTTCAGTGCGGTAATGGTGTCGATTTCCATTTCAATAACTGCCGAAACTTTCATGTGTTCTTTCATCAACAAACCGTCAAGAATATATGACTGAATCATGGTGCGGGGGAATCCTTTAAAAATAAAGCCTTTCGAATCGGGGTGGTTACCTATGCGTTTTTCGATAAGTTTTATGGGGATTTCATCTTCTACAATTTCGCCGCGCTCCATAAAAGGTTCTACCTTCTTACCAAGTTCGGTACCCTTTGAGATTTCATTTCTAAGCATTTTACCCGTTGAAATATAAACAAGATTGTGGGCTTTGGCAATCAGCTGTCCCTGAGTACCTTTTCCCGAACCCGGTTTTCCCAGAAGAACAATATTGGTTAAAATATTTTTGCGGTGCGATTCGATAAGCGATACTATTTGTTCAAAAATATCCTCAATATCACCCACTCCGTTGATTTCGTAATATTTCCCCCGTTCTCTGTAATATTCGGCAACAGGTTCGGTTTTGTTGTGGTATTCCTGAATTCTTACTTTAATTACATCAAGTGTGTCATCACTCCGTCCCGAATCTTTGGCTCTTAATAACAATCTTTCTGTTAAGATGTCATCCGGAACATTAAGCGATATCATCATATCGAGTTGTGTGTCAAGTTTAAGCAATAATCCGTCGAGAATATAGGATTGAACCACCGTTCGGGGAAATCCGTCAAATAAAATACCTTGTTTATCCGACGAGCTTGTAATATTTTTTTCAATCATTTGAACAACCAGTTCATCCGATACCAACCCTCCTTTTTCGATTACTCCTTTAGCCTGCATACCAAGCGGCGAACCCGAAGCAATTTCGGATCGCAGCATGTCGCCCGTTGAGATATAAGTTAAATTGTACTTTTCAAGAAGTTTCTTCGATTGTGTTCCTTTACCGGCACCGGGAGGGCCGAATAGTGCAATGTTTAACATAAGTCTGGGTTTTTATTCTGTAATTTTATAAATGTCTTTGTAATTTCTGCCATACTGATTATAATCCAAGCCGTAACCCACAATAAAGTCGTTGGGAATTTCAATGCCGATATAATCAATGTTGTAATGCTCTTTAAAGGCGTTTGGTTTAAATAATAAGGTTGAAATTTTAACCTCTGCTGCGCCCATTTTATTTAATTGCCCGATAACTCCCGCAAGCGTCAGGCCGCTGTCAATTATATCTTCCACAATAACAATTGTTCTGCCTTTTATATCTTCGTTAAAGCCAATAAGTTCTTTAACATTTTCTGTTGATTGCGTACCCGAATAGGATGCAAGTTTGATAAAGGAGATTTCGCAAGGGAAATCCATCATTTTCATTAAGTCGGCGGCAAACATAAATGATCCGTTTAGAATTACCAGAAATATCGGTTTTTTATCTCTAAGTTCAGGATTCATTTTTTCTGCCATTTTTGCTATGGCGGTTTCTATTTCGTTATAGGGAATAAATGTTTCAAATTTTTTATCTAAGATTTGAATAATGCTCATTACTGAATGGTTTTTAATGTAAAAGGCAAATATAAAGATTATGTACACGCTATTTAAAACGAATATTAATTTTATTGAAATGCTGGTTTGATTGATGATTTTGTTGGATGCGTTCTAAGGTTTGAGGAAATTCGAGGTTAAGAAGTTTAGACGTTGAAAAGTTCAGAGGTTTGACAAGCCCTTTCCGTAAGCTCCAACGTCATTCCGTAGGAGGCACGACTGAGGCCCGCCCGAACGTACCGTTCGGTACGGGCGGGGTTGCTGGATGCTGGCAGGTTCAAGGTTTGGAGGTTTGAGGTTTTAATGAACCGCGAAGGCGCGAAGGCACGAAGCAAACCTTTTCGGTCGAACGAAGGCTTGTGTCCCGATAGTTATCGGGGGTGTCCGGAAAGGTTGGGAAGTTTAACTGGTTGCTTGGCGCTGGTTGGTTCAAGGTTTAAATGAACGACGTAGTTTTGGATTTTTGTTTTTAGAAATTATTTGAAATTTGGTGCTTGATATTTGGAATTTACTCCAGGCACTCCAAACTTCGACTTACTTCAAGTACTTTAAAAACACGCCGTCTCTCTATTTTCGTTAAGCAGAGACGGCGTGTTTGG
>CAYNVN010000057.1:0-2320 GCA_964400655.1 uncultured Lentimicrobiaceae bacterium | reverse complement strand
CTGGAGGTTGTCGCTACATTCAAAACAAAAGGCATTCGTGTTTCCGAGTTAATTGGCAAAATAAAAGCTTATGCAAATTCAGGGGAAATTAACTTTAGAATAGAAGATAAGCAAGGAGCGATGGATGCTGTTAAGACTTATTTTGAACAACACGACTCCCCTACCCGATTTTTGGATTTCGACGGTTACCGCCTGGAATTTGAAGATTGGTGGTTTAATATTCGCCCCTCGAATACCGAACCTTACCTGCGACTAATTGTGGAGGCGCGCAGTGAAAAAATATTAAATGAACGTATGGAAATTATCCGGAAAATAATTTCTGAATTCGAATAGGGCGTAGATAATTTTCATAGTTTTGCGCGTTTTTTGCAAACAAAAACTACCATGGTAAAATTTGTCAGCCGGATAAATGATTTACGATCAAAATACCTGAATGATACTCAGTTTTTGAGTATCCTGAGTATTCTGGTCGGTATTACCGCCGGTATTGTAGCGGCAATTATCAAAAACGCGGTACACTTTATTCAGGCGATGCTGAAAACCGAGACCATGCAAAGTGTGCAACACTATGCATATTTCGCCTATCCTCTGCTGGGCATCTTTTTGGCTGTTTTGTTTGCACGTTATATTATCAAGCATTCGGTAGGTCATGGAATCCCGAGTGTTTTATACGCCATTTCCGAAGAAAAAGGACGGATAAAGAAACATAATATGTTTTCCTCCATAATAACCAGTGCCTTTACCGTAGGTTTCGGAGGTTCAGTCGGATTGGAAGGCCCGACCGTTGCTACAGGTGCCGCTTATGGTTCCTACTATGGCAGTTTGTTTCATCTTTCTTACAAACACCGTGTTATCCTGTTGGGGGCAGCCTCTGCCGGCGCCATGGCCGCCATCTTCAAGGCACCGATTACGGCAATCGTGTTCGCGGTTGAAGTAATCATGATTGACCTTACGGCCACATCACTTATTCCTTTGCTTTTGGCTTCCATTGCGGCGGTGCTTACTTCCTATTACATTATGGGGCCCGATGTGCTTTATCACTTTGAACTTAAGGAATTGTATAATATGTCGGACTTGCCCCTGTTTGCCATATTAGGGGTAATTACAGGCCTGGTATCCTTGTATTTTACTAAGGTTTACATCTTTATTCAGGAGACTTTTGATAAGCAAAAAAGCCGGACAAAACGACTTTTAGGCGGTGGTTTGATACTAGGAATTCTGGTTTTCTTTTTCCCTGCCTTATACGGTGAGGGCTACGAAGTGATAAATGAGGCGCTTTCCGGAAACTACAGTTATGTTCATGAAATCAGTTTTTTCAACCGCTTTGAAGGCACCCAGTTTCTGGTTATTTTTCTGATACTGGTCATTCTGTTTAAGGTAGTGGCCACCTCGGTAACCTTCGGTGCCGGTGGTGTAGGAGGTATCTTTGCCCCTACTCTGTTTATCGGTGCAAACACCGGATTGGTTTTCTCGATTATAGCCCAAATGATGGGTTATGAGATTACTCCAGAAAATTTTGTACTGGTGGCTATGGCGGGGGCTATTTCGGGCAATTTGCATGCGCCGCTGACCGCTATATTCCTAATTGCTGAAATTACCGGTGGTTATCAATTGTTTGTTCCCTTGATGCTGGTGGCAACCATATCGTATCTTACTACCCGCCTGTTTGTTAAGAACTCTGTTTATACTGTTCAGCTTGCCCGCCGGGGCCAGTTGATGACCCATCATACCGATAAAAACATTCTTAAACTTTTGGATGTAAACAGTTTGATTGAAACCGACCTCAAAACTATAAAACCCGATAATACCTTGGGTGATTTAGTACAGGTTATCGCCAATTCGGAACGTAATGTTTTCCCTGTGGTGGATGACGAGGGCATGCTGAAAGGAATTGTTACCATGTCGGATGTGCGAAAGATTATTTTCAATCCGGAAATGTATGATAAGGTAAAAATAAAAGACCTGATGTTTATCCCGGATGTAATTGTATCTCCCAATGAAAAAATGTCGGAAATTGTGCAAAAGTTTCAAAACAACGGCATCTATAATATTCCCGTGGTGGACAATGGCAAATACCTTGGTTTTATTTCCCGTGCCAACATTTTCTCGGCCTACCGTAAGATGCTGCAAGAGTTTTCGGCGGAATAGTTTGGGTTGGTGGATTGGAGTATTGGAGTGTTGGAGTGTTGGAGTGTTGGAGTGTTGGAGTGTTGGTGGGTTGGAGTGTTGGTGGGTTGGAGTGTTGGAGTGTTGGAGTGTTGGTGGATTGGAGTGTTGGGGCGAAGTTCTCAAATCATGCATTATACACAGCTTGACCGTA
>CAYNVN010000056.1:0-6024 GCA_964400655.1 uncultured Lentimicrobiaceae bacterium | reverse complement strand
TAATAAAAATATTTAAGTTTTTAAGAGCTATCGCTGCTCCGGTGATTGTTATTCACACTTCATTCCGACAACCGTGTTTTTTTGCTAAGGCCGGCAAATGCAGAGGGGGATTTCTCGTCGCTCCCCGAAAGTTTTCGGGTTCGCTTTCCTCGAAATGACGGTGTGTTTACAGGCGGGAATCCCCTACTATGAACGACCGAACTCCCTTTTTCCTAAAGGGCAGGCTGGACTTCAGGAGAAATGACGGTGTGTTTGCAGGCCGTGTGTCCATAACACAGGATAAAGCAGGGGGGAGAATATCTTTTCGTAAATATCAGGTTATAATTTTAACAATCCGCTGTGTTGTAAAACTCAAAAAGTTTTATGGCCTCTTTGGCCTCTTTAACATCGTGAACACGCAGTATGCCGGCTCCCTGTTGAAGGGCAAACATGTGTAACGCGGTGGTTCCGTTAAGTGCATTTTCGGGCTTGGTGCCCAGCACTTTGTTTATCATCGATTTACGGGAAATACCTGCAAGCAGCGGCAGGTTGTTGATTCTAACATTTTTCATATTTCTCAACAGGACATAATTGCACTCCGGCGATTTTCCAAATCCAAATCCCGGATCGAGAATTATTTCGGTAACTCCCAAATCGTTTAGCATGGCAACCCTTTGTTCGAAAAAAGTTTTTACCCGGTCAGTTATATTGTTTTTTATGGGGTCTTTCTGCATGTTTTCGGGACTCCCTTTAATGTGCATCAATATGTACGGCACTTTGTAATTTGCAACGGTTTTAAACATCTTATCATCAAAAGTACCTCCCGAAATATCATTGATAATATCGGCACCTTCCTCAATACATATTTTTGCCACTTCCGAACGGTAGGTATCGATGGAAACCACAACATCGGGAAATTTGTTTTTAAGAAGTTTCAGCGGTGCCACAACCCTGTCGGTTTCCTCTTTTTCCGAAACGGGTTTGGCACCAGGCCTGGTTGACATGCCGCCTATATCAATGATGTCAACACCTTCTTCAATCATCATTCCTGCTCTTATAAGCCACGATTCTTCGCGGTTGTATCTGCCTCCGTCGTAAAACGAATCGGGGGTGCTGTTGAGAATGCCCATAACAAGCGGCGAAGAAATATCAAGTATAAACGATTTCCCTCTGATTTGTTTCTTGCCGTTTGAATCAAATGATGTATTTTTATCGCTCATTTTGCAAAATTAATTCATTTTACAAAGTTAATGTTTTAAGTATCGGGTAACATGGACAAAACCAAAGAGCAGTTTGAACAAATTATTACCAAATGTCGCACAGTTTTCGAGAATAAGCTAAAAGATTACGGAACGGCCTGGCGCATACTGCGTTTGCCGAGTCTGGCCGATCAAATATACATCAAGGCCAATCGCATTAGAAGTATTCAGTTAAATAAAGAAAGAAAGGTGGACGAAGGGGTTGTGCCGGAGTTTACAGGTATTGTTAACTACTCGGTAATGGCCCTTATTCAGCTTGAACTGGGATTTGTTGATCAGCCTGATATTAACAACGAAAAGGCTGTTGAACTTTATAACAAATACATCTATCAGTCGCGTGATTTGATGTATGACAAAAATCACGATTACGGCGAAGCATGGCGAAACATGCGCATCTCTTCGTTAACCGACATTATTTTAATGAAACTTTTACGGGTAAAACAGATTGAGAGTAACGACCGGAAGACTCTTGTTTCGGAAGGGCTGGATGCCAACTATTACGATATTATCAACTATTCCGTTTTCGCATTAATAAAACTAACCCTCGAAAATGAAGAAGAATAGATCGGCTTCAGGCGAAAATCTGTTTTTTAAAATCGTCAGGGTTGCACTGGGATTGTTGTTTGTTTTTTCATCAACCGTAAAGGGGATTGATCCTGTTGGAACCGCTTATCGTGTGGAGGATTACCTGTTGGCTTACGGCCTTGACAGTCTGTCGGAATATAAGCTGACCCTTGCCATAATATTGATAACCACCGAGTTTATTTTAGGTTTTTCGTTGTTGTTTAAACTCAGGTATAAAATGGCGGTTTGGGGTACATTTTTAATGATGCTTTTCTTTTTGGTGGTTACATGGTTTGATGCCACAAAAAATCTGGTTCCCGATTGCGGGTGTTTTGGCGATGCCGTAAAATTGTCCAATTGGGCCACCTTTTATAAAAACATTGTTTTCGGTATAATGGCCCTGTTGCTCCTTTTTACCGTTAAAAGCAGCAAAACAGTTATTAAACCGGTACTGCAAAATATCATTGTTATCGTTGTGGCATCGGGTTTTATATGGTTTCAGTTTTATAATTTCCACCATCTCCCGGTTATCGATTTTCGTACATGGAAAACGGGCAGGGATATGAAGATAAAAAATGCCGATAAGCAAAAGGTTTATGTTATTTACAAGAACAACAAAACCGGCGAGGTGAAAGAGTATCCTTCAAACGATTTTCCGTGGAACGACAGTACCTGGCAGGCCCAATGGAGTTTTGTTGACCAGCGTATTGACGACTCGGAAGTGATTAAGCCGCACGACCTGGTAATTGAAGATGAGGAGGGTAACGATGTAACCCGGGATGTTATTGAAAATCCGGGTTATCAGCTTTTAATCGTATCACCCGACCTTGACGGAGCAAATGGTGAAGGGATGATTAAAGCTTCGAACCTTGCATTAAAACTGGAGCAGGAAAATGTGGAAACCGCGCTGATTTGTGCCAGCGGCCCCGAGGAGGTTAAAAAATACCTGAAGCTATTTAAAATCGAGTATCCGGTTTATTATGCCGATGATATTGAGCTAAAAGCCATGATACGTTCAAACCCCGGAATGTTGCTTCTTCATAATGGTATTATCCTGAAGAAATGGCATTATAACGATTTTCCTTCGTTGGCGGAGGTAAAAGATACGATGGCCGATAAATAGCAAAATCTCTCTCTTTATTTTTTAAACCACAGCTTTTTCCAGTAGTTTTAAAGTGTTACGGTTTGCGTTAAAATGTGCCTTTATTCCTATGGGCAGTGTAAGGATATTATCGATGTGCCCGAAAGGAAAGCCGTACGAAACAGGTATGTTAAGCGGTTTAAAAAGGTCGTTTACAGCCTGCTTAAGTGTTAACCGGGGTTCGTCGTTAATGTTACACTCTTTAAACACACCGAAAACAATTCCTGCGGCTTTTTTCAGGTTGGTGGCCTGTAACATATGAACAAGCATTTTGTCAACCCGGTAAGTTTTTTCTTCAATCTCTTCTAAAAAAACAAGTTTGTTTTCAAAGTCGGGTTCAAATGCACTGCCAATCATTGATGCAATAACACTGATGTTTCCGCCCGTAAGTTCACCGGTAGCTTTTCCTTTGTTGATGGTATAAAGGTCAAATTCAGGATTGTTTTCCGTATCCGCTTCGCGTTGGTATGCGTACCGGTAACGGTTTTGGGGTTCCATTACCACATGCTCAAACGAGTTCCGGACAAACGGGTTGAATTTTGATATGCCAAGCGGCCCGTGAAAAGTTACAAGTCCCGTACGGTTGTGAATTGCATTGAGGAAAGCCGTGATGTCGCTGTATCCCATAAATACCTTCGGGTTTTGTTTTATCAAATCATAATCCAGCATATCCAATATTCTGATGGCACCGTAGCCGCCACGGACGCACAAAATGGCATCGGCATTTTTGTTGGCGAACATATTGTTCAGTTCGGCGGCTCTCTCTTCATCTTTTCCGGCAAAATATCCGTATTGATCCAATACGCTATCTTCGTAAATGGTGTTAAAGCCAAGTTGGTTCAGTTGCTTAACGGTGCTTTCCAGTTGTTCGGTAGTGATGGGCCCCGAAGGGGTGATAAGTCCGATGGTGTCGCCTTTTTGTAACCGCCCCGGGAGTATGTTGGCGGGTTTTTCGTAATTGGTTGGTGTACCCAGCGCTTTGCCTGCTGCCGGAGTAAGCGATAGGGCGGTAAGGGCACCGGTACTTTTTATAAACTTTCTTCGTGTAAGCATATCAAATGTTTTTTATTGCCGGCTTAAACTTTTCTTATTCCTATTCCGGGCCAGTTGTTAAGGGTTAGTTTGCCGTCAATAACCTTAACCCCTTCGTAAACATCGTTGTCAATAAGCAGGTTGCCGTCCAGGTCGGCCCAGTCAACCAAAGGCGACAGTTGTGCTGCAGCCGATACGGCACATGAAGTTTCGGTCATACAGCCCATTAATATCTTCATCTCCATGGCTCGTGCCACGGTAATCATTTTATGTGCTTCGCGTAAACCGGTGCTTTTCATCAGTTTGATGTTGATGCCTGAATAGACATCTTTAAATTTTACAATATCGGGTAAACGGTGAAAAGCTTCGTCGGCAACGGTAGGCAAGGGGCTGTGTTGGGTAAGCCATGCCATATCGTCAATTTGTTGGGCGGGCATGGGTTGTTCAACAAAAATAACCCCCTGTTCTTTAAGCCATTCAATCATCTCCAGTGCTTTGTGTTTGTTTTTCCATCCCTGGTTTACATCAACATACACCGGAACATCCGTTACACTCCTTACGGCATTAATCATCTCTTTGTCGTTGCCTCTGCCCAGCTTAACTTTAAGCACTTTAAAACGGGCCGCTTCCTTTGTTTTGGCAACAACAACCCGGGGAGTATCAATACCGATGGTGAAGGAAGTAACGGGAGTTTTTTCGGGGCTGAGACCCCACAAGCGGTAAAGCGGCTGTCCGGTTAGCTTTCCCAACAGGTCGTGCAGCGCAATATCAACGGAAGCTTTGGCCGCTCTGTTGCCTTTGTCCACCGAGTCAACATAATCGAGGATGTCGTTTATTTTAAAGGGGTCGTCAAACCTGCTTAAATCCAGTTTGTTTAGAAAGTTCATCACCGTTTCGTGCGATTCGCCCAGATAGGGGGGCATGGATGCTTCGCCGTAGCCGGTAAAGTTTTCATACTCCAGTTCGGTTAACACTACCGGGGTGGTATTTCTTGACATCTCGGCAACCGTAAAAGTATGGGTTAGTTTAAGATCGTAAGGCCTGAATTTTAGTTTTAATTTACTGCCTGTTCCGCTTTTGAGGTAAGCAGGGGCTTTTGCAAGGCCGTTTTTAAACGTTAATGCGCCCAGCGATGCGGCTCCCAGGGTCTTTACAAAATTACGCCGGTTACTTTTCATAATTTCCGTGTTATTTTAATATTAATTGTTTGCAATAATCTCTTTATAAAAACGGTTATTACTGAGTTTTTCAATTCCCTTTCCGTCGATAAAACCGTTGATTCGTACGGCTCTTACAAAGCGTGGAACGTATGATTTTATAAAGTCGGGCATGGTACTGTCCATACTGTTGATTCTAACTTTTCCCGAAGCGTGGATAAATTTTCCGTTACCCAGATAGAGGGCTACGTGGGTAACCCGTTCGGGTTTTGTTTGTGTGGCAGGCCTTCCGAAAAAAAGTAAATCTCCGGGAAGCAGGTTGTCACTGTTGTACGATGTGGTTATCACCTTTCCGTATTTTGTTTGCTGTGAGGCATCGCGTTGCAGTAAAATACCGTTCATATAATATACGGTTGAAGTAAATCCGCTGCAATCCACTGCTTTTGAAGATGTGCCTCCCCAAAGGTAGGGGAAGCCCAAAAATTGTCCGGCTGTTTTTATCAATGATTCCGTCGAAAGTTTTTGTTGCGTAAATTCGGTAAAACCGACTGTTTCGTTTTGTTTTACCCAGGCAACACGTCCGTCGGGATAAATAACTTTTAAAAAGCCGTTTTTGCTTCCGGTAACCGGTAATATACAACCTGCAACAAGGTCGGATACCGTTTGCGATTTGTTGTCGGGATGAGAATAGGAGAACCCGCTAACAGGCATAAAGACTACCTTTTCCATTTTTTTGTAATGCGATAATTTCTTCGGGTTAATGGTTACAAGGGCTGCCGAGTCAACCCAGGCAATGTAACGGTTGGGAGTTTGAACCAAATACCATTCACCCATTTTTTGTAAACCCGCACAGGTGTACCCAGCAAAGCCTGTGTGGCCATTTCGGCACTGT
>CAYNVN010000055.1:0-16644 GCA_964400655.1 uncultured Lentimicrobiaceae bacterium | reverse complement strand
ATTCCTTCGGATGATTATTCAATTCCCGCATCAATCCAAAACTGGCCTGCCCACGGTGATCCGGGTAAAGGACAAAGCTATTATCTGGCTCCGTTTTACGATAATGATGGTGATGGTGAATATGATCCCAATGCCGGTGATTATCCTTACTACGATATTAGCAACAGTTTATGTCATACCAAGACACCTACTAAAGATGAAGAGATTGAAGGTGTTGTTTATGGTAGTGTGCTTGCTGACCAGGTAATTAAAGGTGACCAGACTTTATGGTGGGTGTTTAACGATAAAGGTAATGCACATACCGAAACAAAAGGTTCGGCCATTGGTATGGAGATAAGGGCTCAGGCTTTTGCTTTTGCCACCAACGATGTGATTAACAACATGACCTTTTACAGTTACGAGATTATTAACCGTTCTACTTTTGAATTAACAAATACCTATTTTTCACCATGGGTTGATACCGACCTTGGTTATGCCTGGGATGACTTTGTTGGTTGTGACGTAGCCAGAGGACTCGGTTATTGTTACAATGGTAAAGCTGTTGACGGCAACGGCGATGTGGAGTCGTATGGCGACCAGCCACCGGCTGTTGGTGTTGACTTCTTCCAGGGTCCGTATATTGATCCTGATGGTATAGATAATCCGAAGTATGACTCCGTAATTGACCCGAATACCGGAGAAATGGTGGCTGTTCAACTTTGCGACGTTAGTATTAACGGTGTGAACTTCCAAAATGGAATTATTGACGACGAACGTTTCGGTATGCGCCGTTTCGTTTATCATAACAATGGTGGTAATCCCGCTCAAAGCGACCCGGGCATTGCACCTGAATATTATAACCTGTTGAGAGGTATCTGGAAAGATGGTACAAAAATGTACTATGGAGGTACAGCTCATATTAGCGGTCAGGGTACAGTAGGGCCAGCTTGTGATTTCATGTTCCCCGGAGATTCCGACCCTTGTAACTGGGGAACAGGAGGGCAGCCGCCTAACGGAGGTTTTAATCAGAACGGATTTTACTGGACGGAGGAAACCGGAAACAACGGTAGCCCTAACCCTCCCGGCGACCGTCGTTTTATGCAATCGGCAGGGCCGTTTACTCTAAAACCGGGTGCAGTAAACTATATTACCGTGGGTATTCCGTGGGCACGTGCCACTTCAGGTGGCCCTTGGCAATCGGTTGAGCTGCTTCGCGTAGTGGATGATAAATGTCAGAAATTATTTGATAACTGCTTTAAAGTTATCGACGGACCTACAGCTCCGGATTTGACCATTGAAGAGCTTGATCAAAGATTTATTTTCTATCTGTCCAACTCGCAATCGTCAAATAACTATCAGGAAAAATATGAGGAGTACGATCCTAATATTATTCAGCCTTATCCGTTGGATGAAACAAAACGTAGCGACTCACTATATCGCTTTGAAGGATACCAGATTTTTCAGCTGAAAAATGATCAGGTTTCAATTGAAAGCATTCACGATCCCGACCTGATGCGTCTGGTTGCACAATTCGACATTAAAAACGGTGTTACAAAACTGGTTAACTACTACCGCGACGATGCTATTGGAGCTGATGTTCCCGTGGTTGAGGTTTATGGTGGCGACAACGGTATTTCGCATTCATTTGAAATTACACAAGATGCTTTTGCCACCGGCGATGTAAGGCTGGTGAATAATAAAGTATATTATTATACTGCTATTGCATATGCTTATAATGAGTATATGGAGTATAATACCGACCCCAACGTATTTAAAGGTTTATACGGCCAAATGAAACCATATTTGTCGGGCCGTAAAAATATTCAGCTTTATTCGGCAATGCCTCACCGTACCGTTAATGGTACCGTTATTAATGGCGATTATAATACCCGTCCCGAAATTACTCGTATTGCAGGTTATGGAAATGGCGGTATGTCAATCGAATTGTCGGATGAAACCGTTGAAGAGATTTTAAGTAAACCACCTGCCAGTGAAACCAATATTTTTGGTGGCCCTGATTATCCCATGGTTTACAACCCGGTTTATAAAGTAAATCAGGGGCCTGTTAATATCAAGGTCATTAATCCTATCGGTGTGAAAAAAGGTGATTATGAATTGTGGCTTGATTCGTTGGTACGGGTTAAAATATATGACGTTTATGATATGGCCGGTTTGCTTGGTGATAGCACTTCCAAACTGGTTGCCAAATGGCATATTAAAGACCTTGGTACCGGTGAGGTTTATGATGCCGATACAACCATTATTAAAAATAATGAACAATTGTTCTTTGATCTTGGTTTGTCGGTTCAAATGACACAGCCTTATCAGCCCGGCCCCATTAATGTTGGAAAAATATCGGTTGATAACAGCCTCAATGTTGTTAAAGCTGTTTTGGCTGATAATAACGGTCTTATTTACTCGTCGGTGGTTTATAGCGACAGTGCAAGCATGTGGCTCAGCGGAATTGAGGACAATGATGTGCCCGGTTTCCCGTTAAACTGGATACGTTCTGGAACCTATCAAAGCCAGGAATCAGGCATTGATGATGACTGGGGCATGCAATCAAAACCGCCAAACCCATGGGATCCCACCGAAGCATACGAAAAAATTGCAAGAGGAACATGGGCACCCTATGCGTTAACCACCTATGGTAATAATTCACAAATCGGTAGCGGAGCAGTTCAATCTGAAATTGGCCCGGCACTTAACGGTATGTCGAAAGTTACCTGCGGTATGGACGACCTTGCAAGTGTTGATATTGTTTTTACTCCCGACAAATCTAAATGGTCACGCTGTCCGGTTATTGAAATGTGTCACGATTCATTACTGGCCGAAGGTCATGCCACTCAGTTTGGACTTAGGGCTTCGCCTTCTGTGGATAAAGACGGTAATTTTGCAACCATAGGTTCAGGGCCCAGCGATAATCCCGATGATCCTAACTATATCAGCGATCATGGTATGGGGTGGTTCCCCGGTTATGCCATCAATGTTGAAACAGGCGAACGCATGAATCTTATGTTTAGCGAAGATTCTTATCTCGGAGCATTTAACGGACGTGATATGCTGTTTAATCCTCCGGCCAGAGATATGGAATTAAGTTCTCAGATTTTGGATGAAAATATTTTTAGCGGTACCGGATTTTCAAGAACACCCGTACTTGGAGGTAAACATTATGTTTACGTTATGAAGCATAATCAAATTATTTTTGATCAGCTGGGTGTTTATATGGAGTTTAATTCTCCGGCTTACGATGCAGGGAAATATGCCTTTACTATTCTTGATACTTTAATTGATAACCCGCTTAAAGTACTTGTTTCTAATTTTTATGCTCAGGTAATGTATGTGGGTATGCCCATGGGAGTTAAAGGTCAGGATTGGTTGAGCAATGAAGCAACCGTTAAAATAAGGGTTGCTACCCCTTATAGAAGAGGTTATACCAGTGTTGATTTGGATACTGTTTATCCGGGTATGGATGTTAACAATCAGTATCCTGTATATCAGTTTACCACTAAGGGTATCTATACGGAATATGATGATCCGGATAAGATGGTTTCCGACCTTGAAGAGATAAGGGTTGTGCCTAATCCTTATTATGCCTACTCCGCATATGAAAATAATGCCCTTGATAACAGGGTTAAAATAACCAACCTGCCTGAAAATTGTACAATTACGATTTATGACGCATCTGGTATTAAGATCAAACGGCTCACCAAAGATGACCCGCTAACGGCCATCGAATGGGATTTGAAAAACTTTGCCGGTGTGCCGATATCCGGTGGTGTTTATTATTTCCATATTGAAGCACCGGAGGGTGAACATGTGGTTAAATGGTTCTGTACACAGCGTATTCCTGATCTGAATACCTTCTAAAAATATATATCAATAAGAATTAGAATAAATCGTTTTGATTATGAAAACTCTTTATAAATATTTTATCGCTTTATTAATAGGAGTGATGCTTATGCCGCAGTTTCTCCTTGCTGGTAACAAAGACAGGTCGGGACAGGCCGGAGCTTCCGAATTACTGATAAACCCGTGGGCACGAAGCTCAGGCTGGGGCTCTGCAAATATGGCTAGAGTTCACGGGCTTGAAGCTATGTGGGGTAATGTTGGCGGAATGGCCTATACCCATAAAACACAGGTAATATTTTCTCATACCGACTGGCTTAAAGGTACGGGGACCAACCTCTATGCCTTTGGTCTTGCACAACGTGTAAGCGAATCGGGCGTTTTTGGTCTGCAGATTATGTCAATGAGTTTTGGAGATATCGAAATCACTACCACCGATAGCCCCGACGGAGGCGTGGGTACTTACAGCCCGAGCCTTATTAACTTTGCCTTGTCTTATTCTAAGTCGTTTTCAAACAGTATAAGCGCAGGTGTTGTTTTTAAGGTTATTTCCGAATCGATGGCCGACCTGAATGCCGTTGGCGTTGCTGTTGATATCGGTATCCAATATGTAACCGGATCAAGCGATCAGTTTGCTTTTGGAGTTGCCTTGAAAAATGTTGGTCCCACCATGAAATTCAGTGGTGACGGACTTTCGCTTAAAGCGTTGATACCGGGACAGGAAACCCAGTTTACCATGGAACAACGGTCGGCTGCCTTTGAAATTCCGGCACAACTTACCATTGGCGCTTCCTACGATTTTTTATTTAGTAAAGAACTTAGGTTAACTCCCGCTTTAACCTTTATTTCAAACTCCTTTACCAAAGACCAGTTTGCATTTGGTGCCGAGTTTAGTATGAAAGATTGGGTTATGATACGAGGAGGTTATACATATGAGAAGGGTATTTGGGACGATATGTCTTCAGCCGATCGTAGTAATGTTAACAGTGGTCTTAGCTTGGGAGCTACCGTTCAGGTACCCATTAGTAAAGAAAAAGGATCGTTTATCTCTATTGATTATGCTTATCGTGAAACAGTGAGCTTTAGTGGTAATCATACCATAGGTATTATTTTGAATTTCTAAAAAAAATTGTCCGTAAGGCATAAACATTTATCTTTGCACATTCAAAGAGACCCTTAAAGTTTTTAAGGGTCTTTTTATCTTTTATTATTGAACATTAACCAATCAAAAAACAAATACTATGTCAGCATCCAGATATTTTACAGAAGAAGGATTGCAAAAACTGAAGGATGAACTGGATCACTTAGTCAGAGTGGAGCGTCCTGCAATTTCGCAACAAATTGCCGAAGCCCGCGATAAAGGTGACCTTTCTGAAAATGCCGAGTACGACGCAGCTAAAGAAGCACAGGGTTTACTGGAACTGAAGATTTCAAAACTTCAGGAAATGGTTCGTAATGCCCGAATTATTGATGAATCAAAAATGGATAGCTCCAAAGTATTGATCCTTTCTACGGTTAAAATAAAAAATCTCAAAAACGGTGCTTCCATGAGCTATACGCTGGTTCCCGAAAAAGAGGCAGATATTAAAAAGGGAAAAATATCGGTCGATTCGCCCATAGCAAAAGGATTGCTCGGTAAAAAAGTAGGCGATAAGGTGGATATTCAGGTTCCTGCCGGTACCATTCCTTTTGAAGTGATTGAAGTTTCAAGGTAACGCAAATTCATAAATCAAAAATCATGGCTTCCATATTTACTAAAATTGTTAACGGCGAAATACCTTCCTATAAAATTGCAGAGGATGAAAATTATTACGCATTTCTCGACATAAATCCTTTGGCAAAAGGCCACACCCTCGTTATTCCAAAAAAGGAGGTTGATTACATTTTTGACATTGAAGAGGAGTTGTATAAAGGGCTTTTTGCCTTTGCCAAAAAGGTAGCTCCCGCCATCGAAAAAGTGATACCCTGTAAACGGATTGGATTGACTGTTATCGGACTGGAAGTACCCCATGCCCACATTCACCTTATCCCGATTAACTCAATCTACGATATGGATTTTAAACAGCCCAAACTGAAACTCTCACCCGATGAGTTTGAAACAATCGCACAAAAAATACGCGATGCTTATGATGAGTTAAAATAGAAGTTATTTAGAAAAGATTCTTTATTGCTGAAAGCCGCCACCGTGCGGCTTTTGTTGATTTATAAAGCCTTAGTTTCTACTTTCTATAATTGTTTTAAATTAACTAATCCCGTTTTCCGCAAACGTTACTTTTCTATATTTGTAAATCCTTAATATAAAGAAGCGTTTTAATTTTAACATCAGGTAAAATACTTTAATCATGAGTAGTACACGTCTTTACTCTTCGCTTACGAAGAAGTTTATCATGTCGCTGATGGGTCTGTTTCTGATCACTTTTTTGTTTGTCCATTTGGGCCTTAATCTTACGATCCTTACCGACCCGACAAAGGAAACTTTTAATGTGGCGGCACATTTTATGGCAACCAACCCGTTTATTCAGGTTTTTCAATGGGTGCTGTTTGCCGGATTTTTAGTACATATCTTTTTTGGTATTGTACTCCAATTACAAAACTGGGCATCGCGTCCTAAAGGTTACAAAGTGAGTGGAAGTGCCGAAGAAAATATTTTTTCGCGCTATATGATTCACACTGCCATTGTAATCCTTATTTTTCTGATTATTCACTTTGTGAATTTCTTTTTGATTGCCAAAGGGGTTATTCCCGGTATTAAACATGTTGAGGTTGACGGTGTGGAAATGGAAGACCTGGGGCAGCTTATCCTCGACCTGTTTAAAAACGGCTGGTATGTAACATTTTATGTGGTGGCACTTGCCCTGTTGGGATTCCATCTCGATCATGGGTTTCAATCGGCTTTTCAATCGCTGGGGCTTAATCACAAAACATATACCCCTTTTATCAAAGGGTTGTCGCATGTGATTGCCGTTGTTCTGGCTTTAGGTTTTATTATTATTCCTCTGGTAATTTATTTCAAATAATTCAGTGCTATGACAAAGTTGGACTCAAAAATTCCAAAAGGCCCGTTGGCCCAAAAATGGAACAATTATAAAGATCATCAAAATTTAGTTAACCCTGCAAACAAGCGTAAAATCGATATCATTGTTGTAGGTACCGGATTGGCCGGTGGTGCTGCAGCTGCAAGTCTTGGCGAGCTGGGATTTAACGTTAAAGTTTTTTGCATTCAGGACAGCCCCCGGCGTGCACACAGTATTGCCGCACAGGGCGGAATTAATGCTGCTAAAAACTATCCTAACGATGGCGATAACATTTACCGCCTGTTTTACGATACGGTAAAAGGTGGCGATTATCGTGCACGCGAAGCCAATGTTTACCGTTTGGCAGAGGTTAGTAATAATATTATCGACCAGTGTGTTGCACAAGGGGTTCCCTTTGCACGCGAGTATGGCGGACTGCTCACCAACCGTTCTTTTGGTGGCGCGCTGGTTTCGCGAACATTTTATGCCCGCGGTCAAACCGGACAGCAACTGTTGCTCGGCGCATACAGTGCCCTGTCGAAAGAGATTAAACGTGGCCATGTAACCATGTACACCCGTCGCGAAATGATGGACCTTGTTATGGTCGAAGGCCGTGCCCGTGGTATTATTGCCCGCAACCTCGTAACAGGAGAGCTGGAACGCCATGCGGCCCATGCCGTATTATTGGCAACGGGTGGTTACGGAAACGTTTATTTCCTTTCAACCAATGCCATGAACTCCAACGGTAGTGCTGCTTTCAGGGCGTATAAACGTGGTGCCTATTTTGCCAACCCCAGTTTCGTTCAAATCCATCCTACCTGTATTCCGGTACACGGCGATTATCAGTCGAAACTCACCCTTATGAGTGAAAGTTTGCGTAACGATGGTCGTATCTGGGTACCAAAGAAAAAAGAGGATGCCGAAAAAATACAAAAAGGCCAGTTAAAACCCACCGAAATTGCTGAAGAAGACAGGGATTATTATCTCGAAAGAAGATATCCCGCTTTCGGAAACCTCGTTCCGCGCGATGTGGCATCACGTGCCGCCAAAGAGCGTTGTGACGCAGGCTATGGCGTTGGTAATACCGGGTTGGCCGTTTATCTTGATTTTAAAGAAGCCATCGGCCGCCTTGGAAAAGATGTTATTGAAGCCCGTTACGGCAACCTTTTCCAGATGTATGAGAAAATTACCGATGATAATCCTTACGAAACACCCATGATGATCTATCCCGCCATTCATTATACCATGGGCGGATTATGGGTAGATTATGAATTACAAAGTACCATACCCGGATTGTTTGTGGGTGGCGAGGCAAACTTCTCCGACCACGGCGCAAACCGGCTGGGTGCTTCGGCATTGATGCAGGGCCTGTCGGACGGCTATTTCGTATTGCCCTATACCATGCAAAACTATCTGGCCGACCAAATTACCGTTCCTCATTTTAAAAACGATTTGCCCGAGTTTGAAAAAACCGAAAAAGAGGTTGCCGATCGTATCGCCAAACTGAAAGGCATCAACGGAAAACAAACCGTTGACCATTTCCATAAAGCCCTCGGACATATTATGTGGGATAATGTAGGTATGGCCCGTAATAAAGAGAGTCTTGAAAAAGCAATCAGCGAAATTAAAGCACTCCGCGATGAATTTTGGAAAGATGTTAAGGTGCCGGGCGATGTAAACGGACTTAACGTTGAACTTGAAAAAGCAATTCGTGTTGCCGATTTCCTCGAACTGGGTGAATTGATGGCACGCGACGCGTTGCACCGTAACGAATCTTGCGGAGGCCATTTCCGTGAAGAGTATCAAACACCCGAAGGCGAAGCCCTTCGCGATGATGAAAACTTTATGTATGTTGCCGCATGGGAGTATAAAGGTGAGGACAAAGAACCTGAACTCCATAAAGAACCTTTGAAATACGAGGATATTGAGGTTAAACAACGTAATTACAAAACCGCTTAATTTTCAACGGCTATTTTAACATTTAAAATTGTAGAAAATGGATCTTAAACTTAAAATATGGAGACAAAACGGACCCGACGATAACGGTAAGTTTGTCGATTATGAAGCAAAAAATATCTCTACCGATGCTTCATTCCTTGAGATGCTTGATATCCTTAATGATGAACTCGTTGAAAAGGGAGAAGAGCCGGTAGCATTCGACCACGACTGCCGCGAAGGTATTTGCGGAATGTGCAGCCTCTTTATCAATGGTCATCCGCACGGGCCCGACGGTGGTACAACAACCTGTCAGCTGCACATGCGTAAATTTAAAGATGGTGATACCATTGTTATCGAACCCTGGCGGGCCAAACCGTTCCCGGTTATTAAAGACCTGATTGTGGACCGTTCGGCTTTCGACGATATTATTCAGGCCGGCGGATATGTTTCGGTTAATACGGGAGGGGTTCCCGATGCAAATGCAATTCCCATCAGAAAAGAAAATGCCGACCTTGCCATGGATGCCGCTGCCTGTATTGGCTGTGGTGCCTGTGTGGCTGCCTGTAAAAATGCTTCGGCAATGCTGTTTGTTTCGGCCAAAGTATCGCAATTTGCTTTGTTACCTCAAGGTAAAATTGAAGCCAAAGAGCGTGTTGAAAATATGGTGGCCAAAATGGATGAGCTGGGATTTGGTAACTGTACCAATACCTATGCCTGCGAAGCCGAGTGTCCGAAAGAGATTTCGGTAGCCAACATTGCACGAATGAACCGTGAGTTCTTAAAAGCAAAAGTCGGTTAAGATTTTTTTTAGAGACAATCTTTGTAAGAGGGGATATGTCTTTTTTAAAACAGGGGTTTGTCGGTTGTACAAGCTCCTGTTTTTTTGTAACAAGTTATCTCCATATAAATAGCAACGAATGGGCAAAGCGGTTATCGGAACAGCTTTATAATATCATTACCGTTGGCAAGAATCAACAGCCCGAAAAGTAAAACCATTCCGGTTATCTGGGCATATTCCAAAAACTTGTCGCTTGGTTTCCTGCGTGTGATTATCTCGTATAAAAGGAATAAAACATGTCCTCCGTCCAAAGCGGGTATGGGCAATACATTTAGTATGGCAAGCATAATGGAAAGGAAAGCCGTAAGCCTCCAAAAACTTTCCCAATGCCATTCGGCAGGAAAAATATTACCGATGGTAATAAAACCGCCAACGCTTTCGTAAGCTTTTACCTCGGGTGAAAAGAGGAGTTTTAACTGTTTCAGGTAATTACCGATACCGTTCCATGTTTGTTCAATACCGGCGGGTATGGCTTCGGCAAATGAATAATCGCGTTTGTTGAGTTTGAAAAAGTTTTGGAGATCGCTCTCGGGATAAACCCCTATCAAACCTGCCTCCGGAACATGAACGTTTAATGCAAGGGTGTCGTTTCCGCGTTTTACGCTTATCACCACATCCTGGTCTTTGTGGTGTTGCAGTTCGTTTTTAAATTCCACAAAATATTTCAGGCTCATACCGTTCAGTCCCAGAATGGTGTCACCCTTTTCCATTCCTGCCGCTTTGGCTGCCGAATTTTTTGTAAAATCTTTTGCTATAAATGGTATCCTTACCGAAATAAAGGGAGTTTTTTGGCTGATAAGTTTGCTAAGGCTTCCGGCCGGAAAACGAATATCAACGGTGTCGTTATTTCTGATAACCTTAGCCGAATGTGCTTCGTTGAGGATGATTTCAGCCGGTATCTTCTGGAAATTTTCCACATATCTTCCATCGATGGAGATAATTTTATCGCCGTTTTGAAATCCCATTTCCATGGCCACACTGTCGGCGCTGATGCCGTATTTGTTGGCCTCTTCGGTTGGCAGATACTCTTCGCCGTAGTGCATAAACAGGCCGATGTAAATGGCAATGGCCAACACAACGTTCATAAAAACACCTCCCAGCATAATGATTAACCGCTGCCATGCCGGTTTTGCCCTGAACTCCCAGGGTTGTGCCGGGAGTTTCATCTGTTCTTTGTCCATCGATTCGTCAATCATGCCGGCAATTTTAACATAACCGCCCAAGGGCAGCCAGCCGATACCATATTCGGTTCCTTTGTAATTGAATTTAAAAAGTGAAAACCAGGGATTAAAAAACAGATAAAACTTTTCTACTTTGGTTTTAAATATTTTAGCTGCTGCAAAATGACCAAACTCGTGAATGATCACCAGGATGGAAAGGCTAAGAATAAGTTGTGCAACTTTGATAAGTATAACTTCTATGCTCATTATTTTTCTTCGTTGTTATCAATAAATTGTTTGGCTTTCAGTTTGGCAGCCACATGGGTTTTCTGATAGTCGTCGGGTGTGGGGTTGGCAATAAACGCAACATTGTTCATACATTGTTCCACAACCTCAGGGATATGCAAAAAACCAATTCTTTCGTTTAAAAAAGCTTCCACAGCTACTTCGTTGGCTGCGTTTAATATACAAGGCATGTTACCGCCTTTTTTCAACGCCCTGAAAGCGAGTGCAAGATTACGAAAAATTTCCACATCAGGGACTTCAAAAGTGAGGTTATGGATTTTTAACAAATCAAGTCTTTCAAAATTGTTTAACAGCCTTTCGGGGTATGAAAATGCAAATTGTATGGGGAGCCGCATATCGGGCACGCCAAGTTGTGCTTTTACATTACCGTCGGTAAAATAAACCAGCGAGTGCACAATGGATTGCGGGTGGATAACCACTTCGATTTCATGGGGCTTTAAACCGAAAAGCCATTTTGCCTCAATCACTTCAAGCCCTTTGTTCATTAAAGTGGCCGAGTCAACCGTGATTTTATCACTCATTTTCCAGTTGGGATGGTTCAGTGCACCGGAGGGAGTGACCTTTTTCAGCTGCTCTGTGGTCATTCCGAAAAACGGTCCGCCCGAAGCCGTAAGCACCACCTTTTCAATGCGATTGTTTCCCTCGCCCATTAAGCATTGAAATATGGCTGAATGTTCCGAGTCAACCGGAATGATGGGGGTGCGATTTTCAATGGAAGCACGGGTAACAAGTTCGCCGGCAATTACCAGACTCTCTTTGTTTGCCAACGCCACAGGTTTTTTGTTTTCCAGTGCCGTAAGGGTGGGTTTTAATCCGTTAAAACCTGTTATTGCCATCAGCACCATATCAATGGTTTCCATTGACAATATCTGACTAACGGCATCTTCGCCTGCATAAACTTTTACATCGGTATTAAACAATGCTTCCGATACTTTGGCAAAGTGATCTTCGTTTCCTATAACCACCACATTGGGGGTATATTTTTCGGCCTGGCTAATGAGCAAATCGGCATTGTGATAGGCAGTAAGTACCTCCACTTCAAATCTGTCGGGAAAGGTGCCTATTATATCAAGTGCCTGTTTACCCACAGAACCCGTTGAACCCAATATGGCAATTCGTTTTTTCAAAAAGGATTGTTTTATTCAAATAATATGTATTTCTCGGGATTGGCAGGTGTTCCGTTATACCATATTTCAAAATGCAGATGCGGGCCCGTCTGGCGCTCTCCCGTTTGGCCGGTAATGGCAATGGGGTCGCCTGCATTAACAGGATTTCCCTCTTTAACCAGCAGTGCCGAACAGTGCTTATAAACCGAAACAATATTGGCCGGATGCTGAATAACCAGAATATTTCCCGTTTCAAGGGTCCAGTCCGACAAAACAACCGTTCCCGACAGGGTGGCTTTAACGGCTTCGTTGCTTTCGGCAACCACATCAACACCGTAATGATTTTTTGTAATGTCGAAATGAGAGGTGATGATACCGTTTAACGGTGTAAAAAAGTTAAAATCGCGTATGGAAACCGACTTGCTGCCACCGCTACCCGCAGGTTTGGTTTCGTTAAAATAGAGGTTGAACATCTGCTCGTTTTCAAATTCAGCCCTGAAAATACTGTCCTCTTTTGATGAGTTTAACGTAATGCTGTCGTAGTTTTTTTCCGACATCAGTTCGTTGCTATAATCCTCAAGCGTATCTTGATTATTAATGATCCGGCGGATATTTTCGATATATAGATTCTTTTGTTTTAGGTCGAGCATCAGCGAATCGGCAATTTGGTTTAACCGGTAAATTTCTTTTAGCGAGGTTTGGCTTTCGTGACCGGGCACATACTCTTTTAAAGGGGTAAAAATGATGAGCATAAATGCCGCCACAATGGCTATTATGCCGAGGCTTGCCAATAAAATAACGGCGTTTAACCTCGAAACGGAGAAAGAAAATTTCTCTTCAAAAGTCCGGTCGTTGGTGATGATTAACCTGTATTTCCGGCTTCTCGGCTTTTTTTCCAACGGATATTTTTTCTTCTTTCCCAGCACCCTGAATAATTTTGCGCAAAGGTAAGCAATCCTGCAAAAGAAAACAGCCGTAGAAAACGGCTTTCAGATACACCGGTAAAAACATATTTGTTTAAACGCAATGTTTGGTGTTTTACAGGTGTCTCCTAAGTAAGGGGTTTGTTTTGTTTGAAACGTTTTTCCTGTTTTTTAATGGATTCGGTATGGATAAGTTTTAGCAGGTTTAATAAAAAGTCCTTGTCAAGTCCCAGATGGGTGCCGATGGAGAGGCGGTCTTCAATGATGCCTGCCCAGCGTTTCATTTGCAGGATGGTGATGTCGTTTTCGATTTTGTAGTCACCTATTTCGTTAATAATCTCCATTCGTTTGGCAAGGATTTCCAACATTTCGCCGTCCAGTTTGTCGATTTCCGTTCTCAGTTCTTCCAGTTTGCTTTGAAATTCAGGGCCTCCCTGACGGCTGCGTACAACAAGGTTATCCAGCAATTTTTTCAGATCGGCCGGATTTACCTGCTGATCGGCATCGGTTTTGGCTTCGGCGGGGTTGATATGGCTTTCTATCATCAATCCGTCCATTTCCAGGTCGAGGGCTTTTTGGGATATCTCCTGTAAAAGGCTCCTTTTTCCGCAAATATGACTCGGGTCAACAATGATGGGGATATTGGGGATAATCCGTTTAAGTTCAATGGGGATTTCCCACATGGGAGCATTTCGGAAAGGTGATTTTTTAAAATAGTGAAATCCCCGGTGAATGGCCATAATTTTTGTTATGCCTGCCTGATAGATTCTTTCAATGGCCCCTGTCCATAGTTTTACATCGGGACTTACCGGATTTTTAACCATTACCGGAATATGTGTACCCTTAAGTGCTTCGGCAATGGCTTGTACCGAAAAGGGATTTACCACCGTGCGTGCTCCCAGCCATAAAATATCAACGCTGTATTTTAAAGCCAGCTCAACATGAGCAGGTTCGGCTACTTCTACGGTTGTCATTAATCCGGTGGCACGCTTGGCCTCAAACAACCACTTAAGACCTTCTTCGCCAACACCTTCAAACTCGCCAGGGCGGGTTCGGGGTTTCCATAATCCGGCTCTTAATACATTTACCTGTGGAATTTTTGCAATGGCTTTTGCGGTTGCCAACAGCTGTTCGCGGCTTTCGGCACTACACGGCCCTGAGATAATTAATGGCGATTTCCCAACGGGAAGCCATGCTTTTAAAGGTAATATTTCGATGTTGCTGCTCACGGCACAAAGGTAGGAGAAAAAAAGATTTAAGACTGGTGAATAGAAATTTTACATTTGTTGGTTTACTTTTGCCGACAGATGTTTCTGCTGAAAACCCATATCATTCCTGATGATTCTGAACCAATTCGTCTGCTGGATTATATATTGCAGGTGTTTCCCGAAATGAATAGCCGGAGTTATGCAAAAAAAGCCCTGAAAAGGGGAGCGGTTATGGTAGATGGTGAACAGCGGCCTTCGGGTTGGTGGCTTAAACCGGGTATGAAACTGGAGCTTTTTGATGTGGAACACAACCCGCCCAAAACATTGCCTTTAAAACTGGAAATCATTTTTGAGGATGATTATATGGCTGTAATCAATAAGCCGGCGGGTATTTCGGTGAGCGGTAACAAGTACGTTACCATCCAAAATGCCCTGATGTATAATTTGCAACCGTCTGCTTCGGAAGATGCCATGGCATGGCCTAAACCTGTTCACCGGCTCGATTTCCCCACTTCGGGATTGTTGCTGGTGGCAAAAACCAAAACTGCTGTTGCAGGACTCGGTAAACAGTTTGAACAGAAATCCATTTGCAAACGATACCGTGCCGTTGTTTCGGGAAAAATGCCTGAAAAGGGAACCATCGAAACTCCTGTTAACGGTCAGCCGGCCAAAACGGTTTTTAAAAGTGTAAAGTATATCCCGTCTTCCATGACGGGATGGATTACATTGGTTGACCTGTTTCCCGAAACCGGCCGCACCCATCAGTTAAGAATACATCTGTCGTCATTAGGACACCCTGTTGTAGGTGATAAACAATACACAACGGGCAAACCTCTGTTAAAGGGCAAAGGACTCTTTTTGTCGGCAGTGGAGATTACATTTGTCCATCCTGTTACCGGAGAGAAGATGAAATTCGGCATTGACGAACCCTCCAAGTTTGCCGCTTTGATACGAAAAGAGCGAAAAAATTTCCGTACTTCCGTTTAATAAAGTCTTTAATTGTAACGAAGGATTTATTTTTGCGATTGCGTTATCTTTGTCCCGATGAATTTATCACTTATTAAATATGACCCCAAGGTGTTGATGGCGTTTGGCGAGACTTTTACCGATGAAAAAGGAACGTTTTTGAACTGGCTGTTAAAAAACGGATATCCGGAACTGGCTGCATTGAGTAGTGCAATTCGCGGGAGTGAAGAGGCGGTGAAGTGGTTGCTGATGAACAGATACCGACATTATGCCGCTCTGGATGCTGCCATCGACAAGCAGTTTCCGGCCTATCGCTGGTTAATAGCCAACGGGCACGATTTTCTGGCTGTTTTTGCCGATGCCGTTAACCGGAAACCCGATGCGCTCCGGTGGTTCAAAAAACATGACCTCGGTATTTTTTTAATGCTTGCAAAAAAAATCCACGATTTCAGAGAAAACCAAACATTTGATTATCATAAGATGCACTTTTAGGAAGTTTGGAGTGCGCTAAAGTTTGGAGTGCCTAGAGTGCGCTAGAGTTTGGAGTACTTGGAGTAAATTCCAAATATCAAGCACCAAATTTCAAACCTGCCCTGCCGGCAGGCGGGCAATTTCGAAATATTAAAAATTTAAAAACCCAAAACTACGTCGTTCATTGAAACTTTGAACATTCAAACTTTGAACCTTGAACAGCCGTCAGGCCCGCCTGCCGGACGGGCAGGCAAATCAAAAATCACAAATCAAAAATCACAAATCAAAAATCAAAAGTACTTGAAGTTTGGAGTGCCTAAAGTTTGGAGTACTTGGAGTAAATTCCAAATATCAAGCACCAAATCACAAAAAAATTCAAAAACAAAAAACCCAAAACTACGTCGTTCATTCATATTACCCCGTCATTTCGAGGGAGGAACGACCGAGAAATCCCCTACTATAATCGACCGGATTACCTTTTGCCTAAGGGGCAGGCTGCTACTCAGGAGATTCCTCAGTCGTACCTCCTTCGGAATGACGTTGGGGCTTGCGGGATTGTCACTCTGAGCGGAGTCGAAGAGTGACAGTGGGGCAGGCTGGTCTTCAGGAGATTCCTCAGTCGTTCCTCCTTCGGAATGACGGGGCTTGCGGCAGAGGCAACAAGTTAAACTTTTCAACATCTAAACATCTGAACCTCTGAACTACTCAAACCTTCTCAACCTTTCCGGACACTCCCCGATAACTATCGGGACGCAAGCCTCCGTTCGACCGAAAAGGTTTCCCTCGCGCCTTAGCGTCTTTGCAATTCCTCAAACTTTAAAACTAAAAACCTTGAACCGATCAGCAACACGATATTCCGACGACCTTTTTTTCTTCGTCATTCCGA
>CAYNVN010000054.1:0-11254 GCA_964400655.1 uncultured Lentimicrobiaceae bacterium | reverse complement strand
CCGGAATCCCCAACAAGGCGGTCGTCATGGGATAGGATATCTGGTCTTCGATATCCTGTGGCGAACGGCCGGGCCATTCGGTGTAAACAATTTGCTGGTTTTCACCGATATCAGGTATGGCATCCACGGGAACGGGATCGCCCGGCAGAAAACCGGTATCCCATCCAAAGGGTGAAGTTACCACGCCCCAGGCGATAAACACCATAAGCAATAAAATGGTAACCAGCTTGTTTTCAAGAAAGAATTTAATGATTTTATTTAGCATAGTCTGATATTAAATTTGACCATGCAAAAGTGAGAATAACACTTGGGTGGTGTGTTATACAATTTTTGAAGAAGTTTGGATGATTATGGTTTAAAACAACAGACTTCCACCCTTATCTGTTTTAATTCTGAATTACTCTTTTTTACCATTTTTTTTGTGATTTTTAATCAATAGAATTTGTGAAAAACATACTTTTGTGAACAAATTAACAAGTAAAAATTACAGCAATGGAACTATCACATATTGAACATATTGGCATTGCAGTTAAAAACCTTAACGCAGCCGTTGAATATTACGAAAACATTCTGGGATTAAAATGTTACGCCATCGAAGAGGTAAAAGATCAAAAAGTTAAAACCGCTTTTTTCATGGCAGGGCAAACCAAAATCGAGCTTTTGGAGGCCACTTCGGATGAAAGTCCTGTTGCCAAATTCATTGAAAAAAAGGGAGAAGGCATCCATCACATCGCTTTTGCCGTAAAGAATATAGATTCTGCCCTTCAGGAAGTTGAACAAAAAGGAGTACGGCTTATCGACAAACAGCCGCGCAAAGGTGCCGAAGGGCTTGACATCGGATTTCTCCATCCCAAATCAACCTTTGGTGTACTCACCGAATTTTGCGAAAAAAAATAACCCGTTGAGTTTTCAGTTCACGGTAATTACCGTGAACTGAAAACATCAATATTTTTTTAAATCATAATGTTAATTATATAACAGCTAAACAGTTAATAACATGACCACAGAAGACAATATAAGCATCCTGTTAAACAAGCGCGAGGAGGCCCGCCTTGGCGGTGGCATCAAACGAATTGAATCCCAGCACAAAAAGGGAAAGTTCACCGCCCGCGAACGAATAGAGATGCTTTTGGACGAAGGCAGCTTTGAAGAGTACGACATGTTTGTGAGCCATAACAGTCATGACTTTGGTTTGGAAAAGCAACAATATTTAACCGATGGTGTTGTTACCGGACACGGGACAATCGACGGCCGGGTAGTATATGTTTTCTCGCAGGACTTTACCATTTTCGGCGGCTCGCTCTCGGAAACCATGGCCCGTAAAATTTGCAAAATAATGGATCAGGCGCTAAAGGTGGGAGCCCCTGTGATAGGAATCAACGATAGCGGAGGTGCCCGCATACAGGAGGGGGTAAAAAGTCTTGCCGGCTATGCCGAGATATTTCAACGCAACATCATGGCTTCGGGTGTAATACCCCAAATATCGGCTGTATTCGGCCCCTGTGCAGGGGGAGCGGTTTACTCTCCGGCATTAACCGATTTTATATTAATGAGCCGACAAAGCAGCTACATGTTTGTTACGGGTCCGAAAGTGGCCAAAACCGTTACCGGTGAAGATATCACAACCGAAGAACTGGGAGGAGCCGATGTTCACGGAAAAAAATCGGGAGTCACCCATTTTATTGCCGAAAATGAAGAAGAGGGTATATTGATCGTAAGAAAACTCCTCTCCTATCTTCCGCAAAACAATCTTGAAGATCCGCCGGTTATTGAATGCAAAGACCCCATCGACAGGATGGAGGATGTTCTTAATGAAATTATCCCCTCCGACTCAAATCTGCCCTACGATGTTAAAGATGTAATCTTTTCAACGGTTGACAATGCCGAATTTCTTGAAGTACAACGCCACTATGCCATGAACATCATCACCGGATTTGCAAGGTTTAACGGAATGCCCGTGGGAATTGTGGCCAACCAGCCGGCTTATCTCGCCGGAGTGCTCGACATCAACGCCTCCCGCAAAGCCGCACGGTTTGTCAGATTTTGCGATGCCTTTAACATACCCATTATAACTTTTGTTGATGTCCCCGGCTTTTTGCCCGGCAGCAATCAGGAATTTGGCGGCATCATTATTCACGGAGCCAAACTGTTGTTTGCATACGGCGAAGCAACCGTACCTAAAATAACCATCACCTTAAGAAAATCGTACGGAGGAGCGCACGATGTAATGGGATCGAAACAACTGCGGGGTGATATCAACTACGCATGGCCTTCGGCCGAAATAGCCGTTATGGGGCCTGCGGGTGCCGTTGAAATTCTGGAAGGAAAAACCATACGAAAAATTGAGGATGAAAACCGGCAGGCCTCTTTTATCAAGTCAAAGGAAGAAGCCTACCGTAAAATGTTTGCCAACCCGTACCAGGCTGCACGCCACGGATTTATTGACGACGTAATCGAACCCCGTAATACCCGGTTCAGAATCATCAGGGCTTTGCAAACGCTGGCCACAAAAAAGGACACCAATCCGCCTAAAAAACATTCAAACATCCCTTTATAATTCAAGGAAATTTTAACAATACGTAACATTAAAATCCATTGGTTATGTTAGCCTCCATACAAATCCCGTCCAATATTCAGGAAGGAATCATCATCGCCGTAACCGGCTATGTAATAGTGTTTGTTGCACTATTGTTGCTCTATTACCTGTTCAGCGGCCTGTCAAAATTTTTAACCTGGCAGGTAAAACAAAAACTCATCCGCACCGGAAGATTTCCGAAGCATATTAAAAAAGATGAAGAACTGCATATCAGTGGCGAAATTACCGCTGCCATTGCCATGGCCGTTTACCTGTGCCGCGATTTGCACGACGACGAAAGCAACGTACTGACCATAAAACGGGTATCAAAAAACTATTCTCCCTGGAGTTCAAAAATTTACGGGCTCAGGAGGTTTAACAGATAAACAAAATACGGATTTCGAATTTCATTATCGATTTACACATTGAGCGCCAAAAGCATACACCATGAAAACATTCAATTTTATCATAAGAGGAACCGAGTACGAGGTTGAAATAAAAAGTTTTGAAGACAGCGTTGCCAAAATTGAGGTCAACGGAACCCTGTACAATGTTGAGTTACAACACAAAGCAAAAACATCAAAAACACCGGTTCTGGTACGAAAGCCTGTGATGATACCACCCGGAGGAGAAAAAATAAAACAACAGTCAGGGATTTACAAAGTAAAAACACCGCTTCCGGGTAACATTATGAAAGTTTTTGTAAAAGAAGGTGATAAAGTAAAAGCGGACGACAACCTTATTATTTACGAAGCCATGAAAATGGAAAACACCCTCAAATCGGAAAAAGAGGGAACAGTTAAAAACATTCATGTTAAAGAGGGTGATGCTGTTTTACAGGATGCCGTTTTAATGGAGATTGAGTTGTAATTTGAAAACCCCGAAAAAATGAATTCAATGTACAAAAAGGCACTGACTGTATTCGGAGCCGTAGTATTACTGTTTACGGTTCATACGGTATTGCATGTTACGGGCAGTTTTGCCGCACCTCTCCAAAGCCAGATAAATTCGATACAACAACCTTCGGAAATGAACTTCGGCAACGAAATTTTAAGCGGCATCAATAAGTTTGTCAGCTTTACCGGTTTCAGAAACGCATCTTCGGGCAACCTTATTATGATTGCCGTCGGGTTGTTATTTATTTTTCTTGCCATCCGTTTTGATTACGAACCGCTGCTGCTGGTACCCATCGGAACGGGAATTATTATAGGAAACGTTCCGTTTTTTCAGGACGGAGGCGTAAACTTACAACTGGGTATTTATCAGCAAGGCAGCGTGCTTAATTACCTCTATTACGGGGTTGTAAAAGGTATTTACCCTCCGCTAATATTCCTTGGTATAGGAGCCATGACCGATTTCTCTTCATTAATTTCAAATCCGCGTTTGATTTTGCTGGGAGCTGCTGCTCAGGTGGGCATCTTTTTAACATTTATCGGAGCGCTCTACCTTGGATTTAACATGCCCGAAGCGGGAGCCATCGGTATAATCGGGGGAGCCGACGGCCCCACGGCCATTTTCCTCTCCTCAAAACTTGCCAACGGCGGCATGGTACACGGGTTGGAAACCAAAAACCTGATAGGGCCTATTGCCATTGCCGCTTACTCGTACATGGCACTGGTTCCGGTAATTCAACCACCGGTAATGCGACTGCTTACCAGTAAAAAAGAACGCCTTATAAAAATGAAACCCACCCGGGCGGTAAGTAAACGCGAAAAAATTATTTTTCCCATTGTGGCACTTATTCTAACAACCTTTATCTCTCCGGGAGCATTACCCCTGCTGGGAATGCTGTTTTTCGGAAACCTGCTTAAAGAGAGCGGAGTTACCAAAAGGCTTGCTGACACGGCACGCACCTCTTTAATCGACATCGTTACCATTTTACTGGGGTTAACGGTAGGTGCTTCCACACAGGCAGATGTATTTCTTACACCTCAATCCATTTTAATATTTATCCTCGGCGCTTTATCGTTTGTGGTGGCAACCGCCGGAGGCGTAATTTTTGCCAAGGTAATGAACCTCTTCTCTTCGGCCGATAAAAAAATCAATCCGTTGATTGGTGCCGCCGGTGTGTCGGCTGTCCCCGACAGTGCCCGGGTGGTACAAACCGAAGGTTTGCGGTACGACCCCTCCAATCATCTGCTGATGCATGCCATGGCCCCTAACGTGGCGGGGGTTATCGGTTCGGCCGTAGCCGCCGGAATTATGATGAGCTTTTTGATGTAGTTATTGTACCGCCAACAAAATCAAACATTAGTTAAAACTTCATTACACAGGGAAATATTCATAAAAAACCGCAGCCTTTTCCATTTTCTCTATTTTTGCTCCCGATATGCAATTCAGGCTCACATCGGAATTTAAACCCACGGGCGACCAGCCCGAAGCCATCAAACAACTGTTGGAGGGCATTAACCGGGGCGACAAAGCGCAGGTGCTGCTGGGCGTTACCGGATCGGGCAAAACCTTTACCATTGCCAACGTGGTGGCCAAACTTAACCGGCCAACCCTTGTGCTTAGCCATAACAAAACCCTGGCGGCACAACTTTACGGTGAGTTTAAACAATTCTTTCCGGAAAACAGGGTGGAATACTTTGTTTCCTATTACGACTACTATCAGCCCGAAGCCTATTTGCCCGTTACCAATACCTACATCGAAAAAGACCTCTCCATTAACGAAGAGATTGAAAAGCTAAGACTGAGCGCCACCTCGGCACTATTGTCGGGCAGACGTGATGTTATTGTGGTTTCCTCCGTATCATGTATTTACGGTATCGGCAACCCCGACGATTTTACCAACAGCGTGGTTAACCTGCAAACAGGTCAAACGCTCAGCCGGAACAAACTGTTGCTGGATTTGGTTAATTCGCTCTATTCACGAAACGATATTGAGCTGAACAGGGGCAACTTCCGTGTTAAAGGCGATACGGTGGACATATTTCCGGTTTATGCCGATAACGCATACCGAATCATCTTTTGGGGCGATGAAATAGAAACCATCGAAGTGATTGATCCGTTATCGGGAAAACGAATAGAATCGTTAAAAGATATCACCCTCTACCCTGCCAACATTTTTGTAACCTCCAAAGATAAAATCAAAACGGCCGTATCCGAAATACAGCTCGACCTGATGAAGCAGACGGAGTATTACCGCTCCATCGGCAAAAATCTTGAAGCAAAACGTCTGGAAGACAGGGTTACATACGATATCGAGATGATGCGCGAACTGGGTTATTGTTCGGGCATTGAAAATTACTCCCGCTATTTCGACGGCAGGGCTCCCGGATCGCGCCCTTTTTGTCTGCTGGATTATTTTCCCGATGATTATCTGACGGTGATCGACGAAAGTCATGTTACCGTTTCGCAGGTAAGGGCCATGTACGGCGGCGACCGTTCCCGAAAACAGAATCTGGTGGAATATGGTTTCAGGCTCCCTTCGGCAATGGATAACCGTCCTTTAAAGTTTGACGAATTTGAACGGCTTACGGGACAGGTTATTTATGTTAGTGCAACCCCGGCCGATTACGAGCTTCAGCAATCGGAAGGTGTGGTGGTAGAACAGCTGATACGCCCCACCGGCCTGCTTGACCCCGTTATTGAGGTTCGTCCGGCACACAATCAGGTGGATGACCTGCTGGATGAAGTGGATAAGACGGTAAAAGAGGGACACCGCGTACTGGTTACCACCTTAACAAAACGCATGGCCGAAGAGCTGACAAAATACCTTGTAAAACTCAACATCAAAACCAATTATATCCACTCCGATGTAGATACCCTCGACAGGGTTGAAATTATGCGCGACCTGCGTCTTGGCAAATACGATGTTTTGGTTGGCGTTAACCTGCTTCGCGAAGGACTTGACCTGCCGGAGGTGGCGTTGGTGGCCATCCTTGATGCCGACAAAGAGGGATTTCTTCGCTCGGAAAGGTCGCTTACCCAAACAGCGGGACGTGCTGCCCGTAACATCAACAGCAAGGTTATTTTTTATGCCGATAAAGTTACCGACTCCATGCGCCGAACCATGGAAGAAACCACCCGCCGCCGCGAAAAACAGATGGCATACAACCTGCAACACGGTATTACGCCAAAACAAATCATTAAATCAACCGAGGCCATTATGGGACAAACAGCGGTTGCCGACAGCAGGCAAGCCGAACCCAAACCTTATGTCGAAAACAACAAATCAAGCATTGCCGCCGACCCTGTGGTTCAATACATGAGTGCCCGCGATATTAAAGATGCCATTGATAAAAACAAAAAAGATATGCAGGCAGCAGTTAAAGTACTTGATTTTATTGAAGCGGCACGCCTGCGTGACGAAATAAAAGAGCTGGAAAAACTCCTTGAAAAGAAAGAAGAGTAACCAAAAACGGTAACCTGCCCTACCCCAGCCTCATCAGCTCATGTAAAACAGGCTCTTTGCTTTTTCCCGATAAACATTGTTTAACTTTTTTCTGAAAACTGTAACAGGTCATTTGCCGGATATTCATCTGTTTACTGATTTGATACGAAGATACATCGGGAAGATTACAAACCAGAAACGCCATTTCAAAAGCCTGCGTCATGGGAATTTTGCAACGATGAAAAACGGTATGGGCTGTTGCCGATTCCTCTTTTTTACACCGGGTACAGCGACGAGAATAGGGTGTTTTACCTTTACAATAGTTTGTATGGCCGCACTTTTTACAAACAAAGCCATCGCGCCATTTTAAATTTGCCAAAAACTCCAGACAGGCTTCCGCATCCGGAAAACGATGCCTGAGGTTTAACACCAAACCGTCATATTCAACTTTTTTAACCGACATAAAAAATTTTTGCAAAAATAGTTAAAATGAATTAGTGTTATTAAAGCGCTATAACAAATTATATGTATCTTTGCCGTCGCTTTTAAGCATTTTTTAACCAAACATCTAATAATGAAGAAATTAAGTTTTTTATTAATTTTGCTGTTTGCCGCTAATTTAATGGCATGTACCAGTAGTGAAGGAAGTGAAAACCGCTCAAACAAATCTAAAACCGAAATTACGGGAGACGAGCAAAAATCAGATGCCAAACCGGAACACCTTACTTACGATGAGTTCCTGAAGAAAGTGTGGAATTTTGAAGCGCACCCGCAGGAGTGGATTTACGAAGGCGATGTACCTTGTGTTATCGACTTTTATGCCGACTGGTGCGGCCCCTGCAAAAGAGTGGCACCCATTATGGATGAACTGGCAAAAACATACGACGGCAAACTGAAAGTATATAAGATTAATGTGGATCATGAAAGACAACTTGCCTCTGTATTCCGTGTCAGAAGCATTCCTTCGGTATTGTTTGTACCGGTAAAAGGAAGACCGCAGATGCAAACGGGAGCCATGCAAAAAGAAGCATACTTTCAGGTTGTTAAAGAACAACTTTTAAAAGCAGATTCAGAAAAAAAATAACCTGTTTATTGATAACAAATAATTAAAATGGAACATTTAACAAAACAAACATTTTTCGAAAAAGTATTCAACTACGAAAAAAACCAGGAATGGAAATTTGAAGGTGAATTACCTTGTATTATTGATTTTTATGCCGACTGGTGTCAACCCTGTAAAATAGTTGCCCCTATTCTTGAAGAACTTGCTGAAGAATATAAAGGCAAACTGAACATATACAAAATCGACACCGAAGCGGAAGTTGAACTGGCGGGAGCATTCGGTATCAGAAGCATTCCTTCAATGCTGTTTTGCCCCAAGGACGGACAACCTCAAATGGCTGTTGGTGCCTTGCCGAAAGAAACCCTTATTCAGGCAATCAACGATGTATTGCTGAAATAGTTTTATCTATAAAATAAAAAAGGCCGTGATGCAACATCACGGCTTTTTTTATTTTTGCGCATCCATGAAACCAAACCAAACCGATACAGTTTTACTTTCAACGGCCTATCTGGGACCGGTTGAATATTTTTACTACATCAATAAATTTAAAAACGTAATCATTGAGCAACACGAAACATGGCCAAAACAAACTTACCGGAACCGCACGGTTGTTGTTACCGATAAAGGAACCATCCCGCTGACGGTTCCCGTAACAAAAGTCAACGGCAATCATACCAAAACCCGCGATATTGTGGTTTCAGCACACGAAAAGTGGCACATAAAACAGTGGCGGGCAATCGAAACAGCCTACCAAAATTCTCCCTATTTTTTATTTTATGCCGATGAAATCAAAGAAATCCTGTTTTCCGGAACCGGCAACCTGCTCGAACTAAACACAAACCTCACCAAACATATTTGCACTACAATAGGAATAGATTCAAAGCTGACCTTAAGCGAAAACTTTATAAAGAATCCTGACAAATCCATTCTTGACCTGAGGTATAAAATATCGCCCAAACTTCCGTCAACATTGATGCAATTTCCTTCGTATATTCAGGTTTTTTCCGATAAACAACCGTTTTTTCCCAATGCAGGCATACTGGATTTACTGTTTTGCACCGGCCCCGAAAGCAAAGATTATCTGGACCGTTTGTAAATTTTTCAGTTAATAAAATCCGGCAACAACCAAAAACATCTTTCCTCCATAAGCCGTAAATTTCAACCATTTTCATACTTTTGCTGTCTTTAATTCAAACACCTTAAAAAATCATATTATGAAATTAAAATTATCGTGGTTGCTGATTGCAACATTTATGTTCAACCTCTCCGTTTTCGCACAGGAAGAGAAAAAGGAGGAAAAAAAAGGGTATCAGTTTACCGATAAAATTATTGTTCCGCACACTTCGGTAAAAAACCAATACCGTTCGGGTACCTGCTGGAGCTTTTCGGGCATTGCTTTTATTGAAGCTGAGTTGATGAGAACACAAAATAAAGAGTACGACCTTTCCGAAATGTTTTGTGTAAACCACACTTACTCCGACAAAGCTGAAAAATATGTTCGCCTTGCCGGCCATCTTAATTTTGGCTCGGGTGCCGAATTTACCGACGTTTTCAGAGTAATTGAAAAATACGGACTGGTTCCCGACGAAGCATATCCAGGATTGAACTACGGAGAAGACAAACACGTTCACGGCGAAATGGATGCCGTACTTAAAAATTATGTTGATGCCGTGGTTAAGAATAAAAACCGCAAACTCACCCCCGTATGGCACGAAGGTTTTGACAAAGTACTGAACACCTACCTCGGCGAACTTCCCGGAAAATTTACCTACGACGGAAAAGAATATACTCCCGAAAGTTTTCGTGATATGACAGGCGTAAATGCCGAAGATTACATTGAATTTACTTCATACAATCACCATCCTTTTTATCAGCCTTTTGCCATTGCCATTCCCGATAACTGGTTGTGGGCCGAGTGGATGAACGTTCCCATGGACGATATGATGGCCATTATCGATAATGCTCTGGAAAACGGTTATACCGTTGCATGGGGTGCCGATGTAAGCGACAAAGGGTTTTCGTGGAAAAACGGTGTTGCCGTAATTCCCGACGTTGAAAATCCCGACCTGTCAGGCACCGAAAAAGAGAAATGGGAAAAACTTACCGAACGCGAAAAAAGAGCTGCCATGTATAAATTTGACGGCCCCGTAAAAGAAAAGGTTATTACACAAGAGATGCGTCAGAAAAAATATGACAATTACGAAGTAACCGACGACCACGGCATGCTTATCGTAGGTACTGCCGTTGACCAGGATGGTAATAAATATTATAAAATAAAAAACTCCTGGGGAACCGACGGGCATATTTACAAAGGATATTTTTATGCTTCGGTACCTTTTGTTCAGCTTCAAACCATTGGTATTGCCGTTCATAAAGATGCCGTTCCAAAGAAAATAGCCAAAGCCTGTGAAATAAAATAATCCATAAAAAAACAACAAAAAAGCACCTTGTTATTTTACCCAACCGGTAAAATGGCAGGGTGCTTTTTTTATTACCCAATAAACAGCGGACAGCCTCTTTAGATATAAAGTGCATGGAGTGCGCTAAAGTTTGGAGTACTTAGAGTTGATACTACGTCGTTCATTCATATTACCTCGTCATTTCGAGGGAGGAACGACCGAGAAATCCCCTACTATTGACGACTGAACCCACTTTTACCTAAGGGGCAGGCCTCAGTCGTTCCTCCTTCGGGATGACGTTGGAGCTTGCGGAATTGTCACTCTGAGCGGAGTCGAAGAGTGACAGCTGGCCTCCTCGCTCCCCGAAAGCTTTCGGGTTCGCTTCCCTCGGAATGACGCTGGCACTTGCGGGCGGGGTAACGAGCAACAAGCATCAAGTAACAAGCAACAAGCTCAACTTCTCAACCTTTCCGGACTCCCCCCCGCAAGCCTCCGTTCGACCGAAGAGGTTTCCCTCGCGCCTTCGCGTCTTCGCAATTCCTCAAACTTTAAACCTAAAAACATTGAACCGATCAGCAACACGATATTCCGGCGACCTTTTTTTCTTCGTCATTCCGACGACCGTAAGGAGGAGGCTTGCCCTGCCGGCAGGCGGGAATCCCCTACTTTGAACGACCGAACCCTCTTTTGCCTAAGGGGCAGGCCAGTCCTCAGGAGATTCCTCAGTCGTACCTCCTTCGGGATGACGTTGGGGTTTGCGGAATTGTCACTCTGAGCGGAGTCGAAGAGTGACAGTGGAACAGGCCATTGCCCGGGAGATTCCCGCCCGTACCGAACGGTACGTTCGGGCGGGCCTCAGTCGTACCTCCTTCGGAATGACG
>CAYNVN010000053.1:0-6870 GCA_964400655.1 uncultured Lentimicrobiaceae bacterium | reverse complement strand
TTAATTTACCCTTGCAGCAAAAGGCAATCGGATGCTTCATAGCAGGTGATTCCCACACAACGTACCGTCCGGTACGGGCGGGAATCTCCTGAGCATCATCTTGCCCTTGTCACTCTTTCTCCTTTTCACCCCTTCTCTCTTTCACTCCTTCCCGCCAAACAAAACCCAAAGGCACTCCAAATCCGGCAGCAGCTAATTCCTCAAAAACTTGAGTATCTTTGCAAAAAAATTCAGCAGTCTGTTTTTATCAACAACCGAATCATGCTGAACATTCTAAACGAATCTTATTATGAAAAATATATTGGCAATTGTCGGCAGACCCAACGTTGGAAAATCTACCCTGTTTAACCGCTTAACACAATCGAAAAAAGCGATTGTGGAATCGGTGAGCGGAGTAACCCGCGACCGGATTTACGGCGAAAGCGACTGGAACGGTTACGATTTCTCGGTTATCGATACCGGTGGTTATGTTGAAGGCTCCGACGATACCTTTGAACAGGAAATACGTAAACAGGTACTTTTTGCCATTGACGAAGCCGATGCCATTATTTTTTTGGTGGACGGCCGCGAAGGGGTAAGCCCTCTTGACGAGGATGTTGCCGACCTGCTCAGAAAAGCTAGAAAAAAGGTCTTTCTCGCCGCCAACAAAGTGGATACACCCAATCTTTCTGACATCATCGGCGAATTTTATTCGCTGGGCCTTGGTGAAGTATATCCCGTTTCGGCTGTAACCGGAAGCGGTACCGGCGATCTTTTGGACGACGTTGTTAAAATATTTGAGAAAGATACCCCCGACAATGAAGAGTCGGAACTGCCACATTTTGCAGTGGTTGGCCGTCCTAATGTGGGAAAATCATCGCTTATCAACACCTTGCTGGGCGACGAACGTAACATTGTTACCCCCATTGCCGGAACCACACGCGATACCATAAACACCCGCTATAAAGCTTTTGGTCACGATTTTATGCTGATGGATACGGCAGGGCTTCGCAAAAAGGGAAAGGTTTACGAAAACATCGAGTTTTATTCTACCCTGCGAACCATCCGTGCCATCGAAAGCTCCGACGTTTGTATTGTTATGATTGATGCGAAAAGCGGAATTGAAAAGCAGGATATAAATATTTTTCATCTTGCGGTAAAAAATAAAAAAGGGGTACTGGTAGTGGTTAATAAATGGGATTTGATTGAAAAAGAGACCAACACACATCTTGAATTTGAACAGCAGATCAAAGAGCGGCTGGCCCCGTTTAACGATGTTCCCATAATATTTACATCGGTTAAGGAGAAACAACGCATTTTTAAAGTGCTTGAAAAGGCCATGGAGATTTACAAAAAACGGAATACGCGCATTCCCACTTCCAAATTAAACGATTTTCTTTTACCATTAATCGAAAACAATCCGCCGCCCATGGGGTCGCGTGGACGTTATGTGCGTATCAAGTATGTTATGCAGTTAAAAACAGCAACTCCGCAGTTTGTGTTTTTTTGTAACCTGCCGGATGATGTAAAAGAGAACTACCGTCGTTTTCTGGAAAATCAAATCCGTCAGGAGTACGATTTTGAGGGGGTACCCATTCAACTGTTTTTCAGGAAAAAATAATGAGCAACAGCGTAAGGATCGATAAATGGCTTTGGGCCGTACGTTTTTACAAAACCCGCACGCAGGCCGCCGATGCCTGCAAAGGGGGCAAGGTAAAAATTGAGGGTGTTAATGCCAAACCGTCGCGGGAGGTAAAAGCCGGCGATGTGATAGAGTTGCATCATAACTACATACGCAGAACGGTAAAGGTGAAAGTGGCGGCAAAAAACAGGGTGGCGGCAAAACTGGTTCCCGATTTAATGGAAGACCTCACTCCGGCCGAAGAGTTTGAAAAACTTGAAATGATGAAACAACTCAATCAGGAACGGCGCGACAGGGGTACCGGCCGTCCGACAAAAAAAGACCGGAGAATCATTGATAAAATCAAAAGGCTTTGACCAGCCATAATATTTTCTACTTTTGAATTGTAAATATTTTGTAATGAAACGTTATTTAAGTCTTGTCATCGCGGCATTTGCCGTTGTTTATTTTTTGTCGTCATGTAATTACAATAAGGCTGACCGGTTCAGCTTTGCTTTTTACAATGTTGAAAACCTTTTCGACACCATAAACGACCCTTATACCCGTGATGACGACCATTTGCCCGACAGCCGTATAGCATGGAACACCGAACGGTATTACCATAAACTTGAAAATCTTGCCAAAGTGATGCATTCGATAGAACCCGGCGGATTTCCGTCGGTATTCGGCTTAAGCGAAGTTGAAAATCGAAAGGTTATCGAAGATTTGTTGAATCAGCCGTTACTAAAAAAGGCCGGTTACAAGATCATACATAAAGACAGCCCGGATGAAAGGGGGATAGATGTGGCTTTGCTTTATCGCCCCAGGGAGTTTACCCCGGTTAAAACGGAGTTTATCAGACTTAACTTTCCGGGCGACAGCAGTTACGGAACCCGCGATGTGCTGCATGTTACCGGAATGGTAAACGGCGACAACGAAATCCATATTTTTGTAAATCACTGGGTGTCGCGCTGGGGCGGACAGGAAGCTACCGAGCCTTTCAGGATTTATACCGCCGAAAAACTGTGGGGCATTTCGCAACATATATTTTCAAACAACCCGCAAGCCAACATCCTTATTGCAGGCGATTTAAACGATAATCCTACCGACAAGAGTCTGGTTGACGGCCTTCAGGCCCTTGAGCCTAAAAAACCGCTCGAAAAGGAACGACTGTACAACCTGGCGGTTATTCCATACAAAAACGGTCTGGGTTCGTTATATTACAAAGGCTGGGATATGTTTGACCAGATTATTGTTTCCACCCCGATGTTAACGGGAGAAAACGGTATGCAGGTTACTTCGCTTTCGCAAAGTGTTATCAAACACGACTGGATGTTATACCATCCTAAAAAAGGCGAACCGAGACCCAACAGGACCTCGGCCGGTAAATATTATGGCGGATACAGCGATCACCTTCCGGTTTATACTGAAATAAACCTCGGGAAATCAAAAGATATTTTTTCGATTATTTACTGCCATAATCCTTTGTATCCGTTAATTCTCCCTGTTCATTAAAAAATTCCCAAACGCCGGTTTTGTGGCTTTTGTAGTATTGTCCTTTGTACCGTACCTTACCGTTTTTATAGTAAGCGGTGGTAATGCTGTCGAGGTAGCCGTCCTTATAATAGGTTTCGCTCCATAGTTCGCCGGTTTTGTAATAGGATTTCCACAATCCGTTACGTTTTACATCCGCCAAGGGCCCCTCTTTGCTTATTTGTCCGTTTTCGAAAAACTCCTTTTGATAAACGGGAATATGTTTTTTACCCGTTTTTTTGTATCGCATAACAAGCAGCGGCTGTCCGTTGGCATACTTTTTAAAAATCTTTTCATCGGGATCAAGTTTTACCACCGTTTCGGGTTCCTGCGAATCAACCGTCGTTTCTTTGTTTTGTTTGTTTGCTTTCTCCTCTTTTCCGTTGTTACCGCACGATGCAATAACCACTGCCAATGTTAACATTAACAAGATTTTTTTCATATATCCGATTATTTTTTTTATTGATTATTATTAACTCGATCCTCTTAAAATAAGTTTTGGTTTGATGGTTATGTTTTCGGCTTTATAGGTAAAATCGGGAGCTTCAATTCGTTTCAGCAGCAGTGCGGCAGCTTTTTTTCCCAAATCAAAACCGAACTGATCAACCGTTGTTAAATCGGGATCAACCACCTGCGAAGTGGGGCTGTTTTCAAATCCGGCTATTTTTAACGCTTCCGGAATGTTTATGCCCAGCTCTTTGGCCACTTTCATAACCCCGATGGCCGTCATGTCATTAACGGCAAAAATCCCGTCGGGACGGTTTCTTTTCTTTAAAATGCTTCTCGAAATCTTAACCGCATCTTCAAAAGTGTCGCACGAATAAACCAAATCGGTGCTGTATTCCAGTCCGTTATCTTCCAGCGCCTGTTTGTAGCCGTTATGGCGCTCTTTTGAAATAAGGAGATGGCGCGGTGAAGAATAGAGGGCAATGTTACTGCACCCTCTTTTTATAAGGTGTTCAACAGCAAGATATGCTCCGTGAAAATCATCCGAAACAACGGTGTCGGCGTGCATATCGTTTACAACCCTGTCGAAAAACACAACCGGAATTTCATAATCGATAAGCTGTTTAAAATGTGAAAAGTTGTGTGTTTCTTTTGAAAAAGAAGCCAGTACGCCATCCACCCTGTTGGTTGCCAGTGCCTGAACGTTTAACACCTCGCGCATGTACGACTCGTTGGACTGGAAAACCATTACATAGTAATTATTTTCGTAAGCAACCTCTTCAACACCGTTGATGATGGAAGAAAAAAAGTAATGCTCAACTTCGGGAATGATAAGGCCGATGGTATTGGTTTTGCTGTTTTTCAGGTTTAGCGCAATACGGTTGGGTTTATAGCCCAGCAAAGTGGCAAGCTGTTGTACCGCTTCGCGGGTTTTTACGCTAATATCGGGATGATCTTTTAACGCTCTGGAAACCGTGGAAACCGAAAACCCCAACTGTTGCGCAATATCCTTTATGGTTACCTGCTTTTTCATGTGGTTTTGTTTTTAGGGATAGCAAAAGTACGGTTTTTTGAGCAGAAAACAGACAGATTTTTTTGCACCTTTCAGCTTTCCAGAAATTTAATAATCGGATAAACGTTAATGGTGCGGCGGCCGTCAACGGTAAACACATCGCTGAGCATTTCAGGCACCAAACCGAATTTAAGATAACTGTCCCAAATGTGTTCCATATACCAGCGGGGTTCTTTCCCCCAGCGCAGGTCGCGCGCCTTACGTTTTAAAAAGGTTTCCTTATCAATTTCAACAAACAACCGTTTATTGAACAGGTCAACCGTACGGCGATTGTGATAAATCATCAGTCCTTCGGCAATAACCACATCATATTCAAGGCTTGCCCTCACAATGGCGCGGTAAAATTTGTCGAAATCAATGGATTCGGGGACTTCCCAGTCGATATGATCTCTTATAAGCGGTATTTCACTTTCGGGTTTTACATAGGAGTCCTGACAAAAAACTTTAACTTTCCTGTGATCGTAAACTTCACCGATTTTTGCAGCCAGTGTTGATTTTCCGGCCGTACTGGCACCTCCTATTGCAATAATCATTTATTTATAAGGATGGAATATGTTGCAATAATAAGGATTATTTTTCACCCTGACCGGGGATAAACTGATAAGCCCCCAAATCGGGAGTATTACCCCTGGGGTTTCCAAGAATATCGTTGGGAATTTGTGACGAAATATCCACACTGCCTTTATCAATGGCAGGCGATAGCGTGTCGATACGGTAATCGTTTGTTTCATGATCGACAAACAGCGGGTCTTCGTTAACAATTACCGATTCAAAATATTGGGGGTCACTCACATCCATCTCCGTTTTCAGCAAAACATGGTTTAAAAAGTAAACCGAATCGGCTCCGGCAACCATTTCCGTACCGAATTCATCATCGTTGTATCCGTAAACAATGCTGTTTCCCAGTTGGAAATTGACGGGCACCGGTACGGGATTTTCCAGTGTGTCGAGTACGAAATTGTTTATAAACAGGGCCGGATTTTTGCGTACTCCGTAAGGCCAGTAGTTGGCAAAAGTTGACTGGATAAAGTTGTAACTGCCTCCTCCTGTAAGTGCCATGCAGTATGCGCCGCAGTTGGCTACCACCGTGTTGCCTCCCACAATATTGTATATGCGCGAAAATATTCCGATGCCGTTCATGTTTTGAACAATCACATTTTCAAGTATCAGTTTATTGGTTGCCACCCGCAAAAAACTTTCGGCCTGAATGCCGATAAATCCGTTTTCGATAACGGCATTTCTTATTTCGTGGTCTTCGCCCGGTTTGCTTTCCATAAGCCATATCCTGTCCCACTGTCCGGGCAGGTCTTTGTACTCCTCCTCCAAACGGTCGCCCGAAAAATGAACCGGTTCGTCCAAAGTGCCCAGTACTTTTAATACTCCGTCGGAATAGGCCCACAACCCCGATTTATCGTGAAAATGAATTTGGGTTCCCGCATCAATGATTAAGGTGCCGTAAGAATTTATAACGGCATAACCGTAAACAACATACGGTTTTTCGTTTGTCCAGTGCACGGTTTCCAAACTGTCGGCCACAATTTTATATTTCGGGAATCCGGGGGTATAGGTGTCGGCCACAATGTAGTTGGCATTTTGTCCCCAGGCAATAAGTTTTACACTTTGATTGTTACCGTTGGTTAAAAACTGTAAATCATCTTCCACCACAAAAGGGTTGTTAACATCGGTGGGGTCAATGGTAACACGTACAAAAACAAACAGGCTGTCGCCTCCGGCAATTTCAATATCGTTGAGTGCCACATCCGATTCGCCGTCGATGTTAAAACGGAAATCGGAACCCTGGCCTCCGGCAAGTTTAACGGATGAAATATTTACTTTGTTGTTGGAACGGTTGTATATCATCAACCGGTGGGTAGCCGATCCGATTGAAGTAAAAACCGTATCGAAAATAACCGAGTCGGCCGAAAATTCCAGTTTAATGCCGGGGTCGTCGCTTAACACATCCTTTTTACAGGCCGATAACCAAACCAGCAAAACCGAAATAACAACCATCGAAAAAACCCGCCAACGGGAAATGCTGTTCATCCTTATTTGTTCTTTTAATTAACTGTTGTCGCTACTTACGAGGTGCAAAGATAGACTTTTACCTGTTTTGTTACCACAAGCTGTAACCATTACGCATGAGTTGAAAAAATATTGTATTTTTAGCATGATAAATAAAAACCTTTGCGTCAAATGAAAAATATATTTAAAGCGCTAA
>CAYNVN010000052.1:0-33180 GCA_964400655.1 uncultured Lentimicrobiaceae bacterium | reverse complement strand
CCCCCCCGTAACGGCCAGGCGGAGCCTATAATTACTATTTTTCTGCCCATTCTTCAGCAGGTTTTTTGGCACCGTTTAATGTGCCGGCGGTTTCGCGGATTTTATACACCCTGTCGGAACGGTTATTTCTTGATATCAGTTCACCCAAAAACCCGGCAAGAAAAAGTTGCGAACCCAATACCATTGCCAGCAATCCGAAATAAAACAACGGCCGGTCGGTCATATGAGGTACTCCGAGAAAGAACTTTGTATATGCCAGATATCCGGCAATTACAAACCCCACGAAAAATATCAACGACCCCAGGGCACCGAAAAAGTGCATGGGCCGGCTGGCAAACCGCGAAACAAAATTTATGGTAAACAGGTCGAGGTAGCCTTTTATAAACCTGTCCATCCCGAATTTTGTTACCCCGTACTTACGTTTTTGGTGCGTAACCACTTTTTCGTCAATTTTTGTAAAACCCGCCCACTTGGCAATAACCGGAATATACCGGTGCATCTCGCCGTAAACTTCAATGTTTTTTACCACATCAACACGATAGGCCTTTAACCCGCAATTCATATCGTGCAGTTTAATGCCAAACAGTTTGCGGGTGGTCCAGTTATAAAGTTTAGAAGGTATATTTTTTGTAAGTTTCGAATCGTAACGCTTTTTCTTCCATCCCGAAACTATATCCAGGTTATTATCCAAAAGCATCTTTCTTAAGCCCGGAATTTCATCGGGACTGTCCTGCAGGTCGGCATCCATGGTTATCACCACATCTCCCCGGCAAATTTTAAACCCTTCGTTCAAAGCTGCCGATTTTCCGTAATTCCGTCTGAAGCGCAAGCCTTTAACCTCAGGATACTTTTCCGAAAGTTCTTTAACGATTTCCCACGACCCATCGGAAGAGCCGTCATCCACAAAAATAACTTCATAGGAAAAAGAGTTGGCATTCATCACCTTTGCAATCCACGCATTAAGCTCCGGAAGCGACTCCTCTTCGTTATACAACGGAACAATTACAGAAATATCCATTTTAAAATTTATCTAAAATATTGTTTTCGAGAAACGGCAAATATAACAATATGAGAGATATTACTACACCTCAATAACCACCGATTCTTTTTTGGCAAAAATTGCAATTACCACCGAAAAAATGGTACCTGTTAACAGACTTATGAATACAGATATTACCGACATTAAACCGGGCTGCATAATCATCTTTGTTATTTCCAGCGCCTTATTAAGCTCATCATCCGTCATATCGGGATTGGATTCAATCATTTTGTCTTCTGCCTGCGAAAGAATATCGTTTATCATGCCCGGATCAATATACTTCATAAAAACAAAAGTATATATTGCTACAACAACAGCTATTCCCAGCGATGCGTAAAATCCAATCATAAATGCTTTTCCGTAGGTGGCATAGCCGTCCAGTCTGTTATTTCGAACCGAATACATTGCCCAGGTAAGCCCTAAAGCAAAAATAATGTAATTACCAAACTGGAGGTACGATTGTTCATCAACATCCATCAAAAACAAAACAAGTTTAAAAATAACAAGCAGCACGGCTACAATCATGCCGTTTACAAACGACGGGGCGAAAACGGGTTTGGGTTCCATAGTACAAAAGGGTTTGGTTAAATTTGATGTAAAACTAAAAAAAACTTAAAAAGGGTTGACAATGTCGCAACATTATTTACTTTTGCCGCCGGGTAAGTCTTATACGACCAGCTCCCACTGAATTCCCCCAGGACCGGAAGGTAGCAAGGGTAGGTGGTTGAGCGGTGCGATATAAGTAGCTTACCCTTTTTTTATACCCGGCAAAAAGAATGGCCGGCAATGGTGGTTTTTCACTATCTTTGTTACTAAATTCAATAGTTAGTTTTAATATAAAATCATAAAACCATGATGATAAAAATATATCCCGAAAATCCTGCTCCCAAACACATTAAAATGGTAATCGAAACCCTTGAAGCGGGAGGTATTGTTATTTTTCCGACCGATACGGTGTATGCCATCGGGTGTTCAATATATCAACCCAAAGCCCTTGATAAAATCGCACAACTGAAAGGTATTAAAAAAGAAAAAGCCAACTTTTCGTTTTTGTTTAACGATTTAAGCATGCTTTCGGAATTTACCAAACCTTTTGATAACAGCACCTTCAGGCTGATGCGCAAAAACCTTCCGGGGCCTTTTACCTTTATTCTCAACGCCAACAACAAGGTTCCTAAAATATTTCAAAGCAAGAAAAAAACCATCGGAATACGTATTCCCGAAAACAACATTCTTGCCTCTATTATTGAAGAACTGGGACATCCGTTGGTAAGTACCTCCATACACGATGAAGACGAGATTATCGAATACACCACCGATCCCGAACTGATAGCGGAAAAATATAAAGAGAGGGTTGATTTAATTGTTAACGGCGGTTATGGCGACAACCACGCCTCTACCGTTGTTGATTGTACGGGTTACGAACCCGAAATCATCAGGCAGGGCAAAGGAATACTTGAAGAGTAGCTCATTTTTTACCGCAGAAAACAACGCTATTCAACGGCAATCTCATCGGTAAATATCCAGCAGTTATTACCTGCCGCCGTATGCCATTCGGGGCATTTTATCAAACTGTAGGCATGAACTTTTATGTATCTTGCTTTTACGTTGTTAAACACGGCTTTAAACGATTCGATAAAGGTTTTGTCGGTTTTAATATCCGACTTAACCGTAACCGTTTTTTCGGCAACCGCTTTCCTGTTTTCATCAAGCAGGATAAATGATACTTTTTCAGGCATGAATATCCAAACGCGTGCACTTTGAAGAAACGTTTCGGAAACCGAATGCACAGGGAGCATCTCACCAAGGTCAATTTCCGCTTCCATATCTTTTCCCTGAAACCCCAGCCAGTACCCGTCTGCGTAGTTATCCGATGCCGTAAATCCGTCCACCAGCGATAACGGGCCCTGTCCGAAATACCGTTTTGCCGGTGGAGATTTTAAAACAATTTCTTTTCCAACCGCTTTATGTTTGTAAACCGTTTTTTCCGACACCTTTCGTATTACTTCTCCATCATCATTCAAATAGGCCGATTTTATAACCGTTGTTTTATTAATTTCGAAAGGGGAGCTGTAAACCGGTGAATTTTGGTTTGGTACGGTTCCGTCTAAAGTGTAATAAATGGGCAACAGTTGTTCCCCTTCCAGCGCTACCCTGAAATTTCCATCCTGCCGCTTTGCCACCTTTACATCAATTTTGAATGTTCCCTTTGAATAATTAACGCCCATCGCATCGAACCGTTTAAACTGCGTAATTAACCGCTTTTGAAAATCATTCCAGTTTTGTTCATCTTTAGGAGTCCATAACACCTCGGCCAGTGCTGTCATTCGCGGCAGCGCCATGTATTCGGCATGTTCGGGAGTAAAAATAAATTCTGTCCACACATTTCCCTGTCCGCCCAACACAAAATGTGCTTTATCATCCGACAACTCGTTGGGAACAGGATTAAAAGCATAAACTTTTTTTAACGGCAAATAGCCTCCTATTGCTTCCGGTTCAAAATCGGGATCGGCCTGATAGTGGTCAAAATAGCAATGGCTTCCCGGACACATTATAACGTCGTGACCCTGTTCTGCCGACTCAACGCCTCCTTTTACCCCTCTCCACGACATAACGGTAGCCTCCGGTGCAATGCCGCCTTCCAGTATTTCATCCCAGCCAATAAGTCTTTTGCCTTTACCGTTTAAATATTTCTCGATTTTTTTTACAAACCAGCTCTGCAATTCATTTTCATCTTTCAGGTTATTATCCCGAATCCTTTTCTGACATTTGGCACATTTTCTCCAATACTTTTTGTTGACCTCATCTCCCCCGATGTGAATGTATTTTGAAGGAAAAAGCTCAGCCACTTCATCCAAAACATTTTCCAGAAAAACAAATGTCGAATCGTTGCCTGCACAAAAAACACCATCGCCCCAAACAACCGGTACTATGTTTCTTTTTCCTGTACACGACAGTTCGGGGAAAGCGGCAAACACTTCGGCAGAATGTCCCGGCATTTCAATTTCGGGAATAATCTCCACCGATCTTTCAGCGGCATAGCGAACTATTTCTCTGATATCGTCCTGCGTATAATAACCACCATAGGTAGGTTTTTCGCCGGGTTTAACCGGCTCTGCCGTCCTCCATTTATCACGGGGAACACGCCATGCACAAATATCGGTTAACGCCGGATACTTTTTAATCTCAATTCTCCAGCCGTTATCGTCGGTAAGATGCCAGTGAAATATATTCATCTTATGCATTGCAATCAAATCGATATACCTTTTAACAAACTCCTTCGAAAAAAAGTGTCGCGATACGTCCAAATGCATCCCGCGCCATTTAAAAGAGGGTTTATCAAATATTTTTACCGATGGTACATTCCACACTTTATCTTCAACAACCTTGCCTCCGTAAATCTCAACAGGCAACAGTTGAAGCAACGTTTGAACCCCGTAAAACAAACCGGCGGGCTTATAAGCTTTTATTAAAATTTTGTTTTTGTCAGACTCCAGCGAGTAGCCCTCATCTCCATACTCTTTATTACCCGATATCTCAAAAACAATTTCATTTTCACCGCTGTTTTTATGCGACAACTTCAAACGGTAACCCGATGTTGCAGCATACCGTTTATTGAAATAACCGGCAACAGATTCAACACCATCATTCTGCGGAAAAACAATTACGGTTTTACGATTGATAACAAACTCACCAACTCCAACCGAAAGTTTAACCGGTTTCGGAATAACGGCAATATCTCTTTTATCAGACACCGGTTTACATGAGTTTAGCATCGCCAGTATCAACAGGGGAAGTAACAATCTTTTCATATTATCATGTTTTTGAACGATTCAAATATTCGTTTGCAGTTTTTAAGATTAGCAAATGTAAACCAAATGATTTCCCAAACAAAAACAAACCGGTGCGGTTTGCATTTACTTTTAAAATTTTCACGCTAAAACCGGCTGAATGGTTACGGGTTTTAATAAACTTTACCAACACAAAACATACAAATCAACCGTATGTTAAATCAAATTCAGAACAGCATATTTTTATTGTATGCAAGTGGTTATCAGTAAGCCGGGCTTTCCTGTCATAAAACAACAAAACGTAATATTCTGCCATAATCATTCACCCTGAAAAAAAGCAAAATTATATATCGCCAAATCTATTTATCACCTCCTTATTAGTTACAAAAAGTTGTTTACCCTTAATAATGATGTTGCACTTTTTTAGGGGCTAAAAAAAATTAAATATTTTTTCAAAAAAGTTTGAAATTTAAAAAAAAGAAGTACTTTTGCACCTCCAAAAACGGACGATCCGTTAGCTCAGCAGGTAGAGCATCTGCCTTTTAAGCAGAGGGTCCGGAGTTCGAGCCTCCGACGGATCACGTTTCAAGCCTTTCGACTCTTTTTCGGAAGGCTTTTTTTTATACTTTCGTGTGATAATTATCATTTTCTTGAAACCGTCACGTGAATAAATTTTTTGTACTCATTTTATTTCTTTCCCACCAATTGCTTTTCGGGCAGTTCAATCCCCATGCAGGATTGATTATTCCTTTTACCGAAAACGCCGTTATCACTACCAGCTCAGGAAATAACAAAGCATTTATCACCGACAGAAACGCCGGCACCTTTTGGGAATCTGACAACCCGCTTCCCGATAATTACATACGGCGAACCGATCTTAATTTCTTCAGAAACAGCAATCGTTTTTCTTCCTCCCTGAACCTGTCGGCGGCTGTTGACGGCAACACCAACACAAAAGCACAAATACCCAAACCGGTAACCATCCGGTTTCGGAAACCTGTTATGCTATATTTTATCTCCGTCAAGTATCAAACCGACACACCCTTTGAACTCACAGCATTTACATCCGATAATACCCCATACAAATTCACTTTATCACCCGATAAAAATTTTCAGCTCGTCAAAATTGTTTTAAATAAAAAAATAAAGAGCATTACAATTAACAACGGTAATCCTTTTAATCTTTTTGAACTTGCCGCACTTTCGGTACCACCAACCGAATATGTTCTGTTCGATTTTAAAACTCCCAAACCGGTGGGACAACTACACATAAGGGCATTAAACAACAATAAAGTATCTAAAATAGAAATACTTGGCGGAAACAACCCCAACCATCTTACTCCGTTGTTTAACATCAATCCCACCGCCATTCCGCTTATCCCTTATCTAATCACACCCGAAAAAAAAATCAGATACCTGAAAATAGTATTCCACCTGCCGCTTACCGACTACTACAAGGTTAAACTTTGGGAAGCAGATGTATATGACAAATACGGAATGTACGGCAAGCCAGCCGTTGCCGTTAAATCAAACCGGACTTACGGCGAATCATTTGGTATCAATGCCTTTTGGGGATGGGGTTACAATGTTTACTCCGACGAGCTTCCCGCCGACAAAGGTCCGCACCTGTTCAGTCAGATATGCAAACTGGTACGAAATTATCACCGGCTCGACTGGGACACACAAACTCCCCAAAACCTTCCCGACTACAAAAAAATGTCGGAAGGCAAAGGCACCCGGCCCAATCCGTGGCTTAACTGGGACAGAGAATACGCAAACTGGAAAAAAGCCGGATTCACCACAGACGCATCCATATTGTTTAATAACGAACTGTTTCCCGACACTTTATGGAAAAACCCATACCGCGAAAGCTACCGTTTAGGCAAAACATTTACAACTCATTTTGTAAACAACAAAGAACTTATCAGGCAAATTGAAGTGGGTAACGAACCCTGGGGTTACAACTCCGGTATTTATCAACAAATATTATCGGGCTTTGCCGAAGCCGCACATCAAACCGCTGAAGTTACCATTTTACCCTGCGCCCTTCAGGCATACAACCCGTACCCCGATGCCAACCATTACATCAACCTCTATTTAAACAACCAAAACATCCGTTTGGTTGACGGATTAAATACACATATCTACAACTATATTTTTAACCGCAACGGCGATCTCACGGCTGTTAACCCCGAGGACCCCCGGGCTGAAATTTGGTCGGTTGCCAATTTACAGCGATACAGAAACAAAAACCTTCCCGGAAAAGATATTTTTGTTACCGAGTTTGGATACGACAGCGACGGTGGTGGCGAAACCTGTACCCATACCGTTTGTGTAAACGAAAAAGTACAGGCAATTTACGGAATACGTTCGGCTTTAATTTTGCAGCGTCTCGGGGTAAAACAGTTTTACTGGTACTATTTTGCCAACGTGGCTTACAGCTCGTTTTTACACAACAGAGCCGGACTGGTATCTTCCTCAAAAGCGGGATTTAAAAAAAAGACCTCCTTTTACGCCTTTAAAAATTTATACGACAACCTGAAAAATTTCAGCTTCGACGAAATTATTGCCGAAAACAACCGGTTGTTTGCATACCGGTTTTCAAACAACAATGAACAGATTATTGTTCTGTGGATTCCTACTGCAAAAAACCATTTTCAGCATCAATGGGTTGATCTGCCTAAAAATATCAATCCCAAAACATGCACCGTTACTCCCGTTATAACCGACAAAGAGGTAAAAATCGACAACAACCGGATTTTCCTTTCGGGAGTTCCCGTTATCCTTAAAATAATACATTAGAAAAGCCCTTTGCAAAGTCCGATTTCATACCTTTGCAAGAGTAAAAAACACAAACCATGAAAAAGTTTAACATTCCGTTTTTACCGGTAATATTCGTTTTTCTTACCGGTTTACAAAGTTTCTCACAGGAAACCCAAACAGTTATCGGCAAGCCCGACATAAAACTCACTTCCGACGTTATGACCCCTGAAGTATTATGGTCGTTCGGGCGGGTGGGCGATATTCAACTCTCTCCCGACAAAAAAACATTGCTTTTTGGCATCAGCTACTACAGCATTAAAGATAACAAAGGAAACCGTGACCTTTACACCCTCGATTTAAAATCGGAAGCCATGTCGCGAATTACCGAAACCCCTTTCGGCGAATACAATGCACAGTGGCGGCCCGACGGCAAAAAAATAGGCTTTCTTTCAGCTCAATCCGGCTCCATGCAGCTTTGGGAAATGAATCCCGACGGAAGCGATAAAAATCAAATATCAGATATTGAAGGCGGCATTACAGGTTTTAAATATGCCCCCGATCAAAACAGGATACTTTTTACAAAGGAGGTTAAAATTGAGCCGGACATCCACGATAAATATCCCGACCTTGACAAAACTTCCGGTCGTGTAATAACCGACCTTATGTACCGCCACTGGGATACATGGGTTGATACCTACAGCCATATTTTCGTAGCCGGTTACGACGGCAACAAACTGTCGAACATAACAGATATCATGGAAGGGGAACCTTACGAAAGCCCCATGAAACCTTTTGGCGGGATGGAACAGATAAACTGGACCCCCGACAGTAAGATGATTGCTTACACCTGCCGCAAACTTACCGGACTAAAATACTCAGAGTCCACCAACTCCGATATCTACATATACTCGGTTAAAAACAGGCAAACCGCCAACCTGACCAAAGGCATGGCGGGATACGACACCAACCCCGTGTTTTCGCCCGACGGCACTTTAATGGCATGGGAAAGCATGGAACACGACGGTTACGAATCGGATAAAAACCGGCTCTTTATCAAAAGCATGATCAATGCCGAAACAAAAGATTACACCGTTGATTTTGATCAAAACGTTCACGGGCTAAGCTGGTCAGACAACGGCAAATACATCTATTTTACCAGCGAGTGGCACGGAAGCATCGAAATTTACCGCCTGGATGTTAAAAAAGAAAAAATTGAACAAATTACCGATGGCGTTCACAATTACGGAACCGTTATACCCGACGGAAAAAATATTATTGCCACACGAACCACCATGTCGATGCCCGCCGAAATTTTCAGCGTCAAGGTTAAAACCGGCGAAGCCGTTAACATAAGTCGTGTAAACGAAGATTTGCTTAACAAACTCACCATGGGCAAAGTTGAAGAGCGGTGGATAACCACAACCGACAACAAGAAAATGCTGACATGGGTAATTTACCCACCCCATTTCGACCCGAACAAAAAATACCCGGCGCTGCTTTATTGTCAGGGAGGTCCGCAAAGCATGGTCAGTCAGTTTTGGTCGTACCGGTGGAATTTCCAGATGATGGCTGCCAACGATTACATCATAGTTGCCCCCAACCGCAGAGGATTGCCCGGTTTTGGAACAAAATGGAACGAGCAAATCAGCGGTGATTACGGCGGTCAAAATATGAAAGACTATTTCTCGGCCATCGACTCACTTAAAAAAGAACCCTATATCGACGAAAACCGTCTTGGAGCCGTTGGTGCATCGTACGGCGGCTTTTCCGTTTACTGGCTGGCAGGCAATCACAACGGCCGGTTTAAAGCCTTTATCGCCCACGACGGGATTTTTAATCTGGAGCAACAATATGTTGAAACCGACGAGCTTTGGTTTGCCAATTGGGACTTAGGCGGCCCCTACTGGGATAAAAACAACAAAATAGCACAACGTTCGTATGCTAATTCCCCACATAAATTCGTTAATAAGTGGGACACCCCTATAATGGTGATACACGGTGCCAAAGATTACAGAATTCTCGATTCGCAGGGATTCTCGGCCTTTGATGCCGCCATCATTAAAAAGGTGCCGGCCAAAATGCTTTGGTTCCCTGACGAAAACCACTGGGTACTTCAACCTCAAAACGGTATTTTGTGGCAACGTGAATTTTTTAGCTGGTTAGATAAATGGTTAAAATAACAAGAAAATAGTCAATGAATAAAACGATTTTTGTAATCATTATCGTAATTCTGGGCTTGCAGATACAATCTTTTGCTTCACCAAAAGATACCACATCGGTAAAAGCAGATTCGATAAAAGCATGGAAATTTAAAAGCATGATCTATACAGGGCTTAATCAAATCGGATTTGTAAACTGGGCCGCCGGTGGAGAAACTTCGCTATCAGGCAAAATCGGAGTTGATTATACGCTTAATTATAATAAAAGAAAATTCAAATTCCTTACGGAAGGTAAACTTGCTTACGGACTGGTTGGTTACATTGACAAACGGGTCGAAAAAACCAACGACAAAATAGACTTATTAACATCTTTCAGCCGTTCCATCAACTCAAAATGGGCTTCAACAGGAGTTATTACATTTAAAAGCCAGTTTGCACCGGGGTACAAATATCCGGATGATTCAACCATAATTTCAGAATTTATGGCACCGGGGTATCTTACCCTGTCGCTGGGTGTTAACTACAAACCACACAAAACATTCCAAATATTTCTAAGCCCCGTTTCAGGCAAATTTACCTTTGTCCTTAATCAGGAACTTGCCGATAACGGTTCTTTCGGCGTAAAAAAAGCCGTATTCGACACTGCCGGCAATGTAATTGTCCCCGGAAAAAATTTAAAAGGGGAGCTTGGTATTAACATCATCACCTCCATAAAATACGATTTGATGAAAAACATCAATGTTAATTCAAGCCTGAACCTTTACAACAACTACATCGACCCCAACAAGCCCAACCGCTGGAATATTGATGTTGACTGGGACACAAGATTTATATTTACCATCAACAAACTTTTTTCCACCGTCTTTTATTTCCATATGAAATACGATAACGATTCAAAAACGGCCAAGTACGAAATTAATGACGAAGGTGAAAAAGTTAAAATTTCGGAAAAACCCATGTTACAACTCAAAGAATCGCTGGGATTAAGCGTTACTTTAAAAATTTAGTATATTTATAGTCTCAAAAAAAATATTTTTTAAACAAACCGCAAATTAAAAATGAAAATAACCATTGTAGGAACCGGATATGTAGGGCTCGTTACGGGAGCCTGCTTTTCGGAAGTAGGTATTGATGTTACCTGTGTTGATATCGACAAAAAAAAGATTGACAACTTAAATAAAGGTATCCTTCCCATTTGGGAACCGGGCTTGGAAGATCTTGTAAAACGCAATACCGAAAACGGCAGATTGCGTTTCAGTACCAAGTTATCAGAATCGCTTGATAACGTTAACATTGTTTTTGGAGCAGTGGGAACTCCTCCCGACGAGGACGGCAGTGCCGATTTAAAATATGTACTGGAAGTTGCCCGCGAAGTGGGACGGCATGCCACCGATTACGTATTAATGGTTACCAAAAGTACCGTTCCGGTGGGAACCGCCGAAAAAGTCAGAAAAGCCATTCAGGAAGAGCTTGATAAACGTGGTGTTGATATTCCTTTTGACGTTGCTTCTAATCCCGAATTTTTAAAAGAGGGTGCCGCCGTTAACGATTTCCTGAAACCCGACCGCATTGTAGTGGGAACCGATTCGGAAAGAGCTCAGAAACTGATGGAGAAACTTTACAAACCGTTTACCATGAACGGCCATCCCGTTATCTTTATGGATATCGTCTCTTCGGAAATGACCAAATATGCTGCCAACTCGATGCTGGCAACCAAAATCAGTTTTATGAACGATATTGCCAACCTCTGCGAAATCGTGGGTGCCGATGTTAACTCGGTTCGTAAAGGCATTGGAAGCGACCGCAGAATTGGCAGGTATTTTATCTATCCCGGTACCGGTTACGGCGGCTCATGTTTCCCCAAAGATGTTAAAGCCCTGGTTAAAACCGCCGAAGAACACGGCTACGACATGGAAGTACTAAAAGCGGTTGAAAATGTTAACCAGCGTCAAAAGTCGGTACTTTACGCCAAGGCAAAAAAATATTTCGGCGGCAGCCTCAAAGGAAAAACATTTGCCTTATGGGGACTGGCATTTAAACCCCAAACCGACGATATGCGCGAAGCACCTTCGTTGGTAATCATCGAAAAACTGCTTGCCGAAGGAGCCAAAGTTAAAGCTTACGATCCCGTTGCCATGGAAGAAGCCAAAAGAATACTGGGCGATAAAATTGAATACTCCAAAGACAGATATGACGCGGTACTCGACACCGACGGATTATTTGTTGTTACCGAATGGCCCGAATTTAAAATTCTTAATTTTCAGGTATTGAAAAAACTGCTCAAAGAACCGGTAATATTCGACGGGCGTAACGTTTACGATGTTGAAGAAGTAAAAAACAACGGTTTTAAATATTTTGGAATCGGTGTTGGCGATAAACTCTAAAAAATAAACCTATGAAACGTATTTTGGTTACGGGCGGAGCCGGCTTTGTCGGCTCTCACCTTTGCGAAAGGCTGCTGAATGAGGGTAACGAAGTTATCTCACTCGACAACTATTTCACCGGAAATAAAAAAAACATCATTCATTTAATGGACAACCACTATTTTGAGGTGGTACGTCACGATGTTACTCAACCGTTTTTTATTGAGGTGGATGAAATTTACAACCTTGCCTGTCCCGCATCACCGGTTCATTACCAGTACAATCCCATAAAAACCGTTAAAACATCGGTAATGGGTGCGGTAAATATGCTGGGACTGGCCAAACGCATTCATGCCAAAATACTGCAAGCATCAACCAGCGAGGTTTACGGCGACCCGAAAATACATCCTCAAACCGAAGATTACTGGGGCCACGTTAACCCCATCGGTATCCGCTCCTGTTACGACGAAGGAAAACGGGTGGCAGAAACCCTGTTTATGAGCTATCACGAACAGAATAACGTTAAAATTAAAATCATCAGGATATTTAACACATACGGGCCGCGTATGCACCCCAACGACGGCAGGGTAGTTTCAAACTTTATTGTTCAGGCTCTTAAGGGCGAAGACATTACCGTTTATGGTGAAGGCAACCAAACACGCAGCTTCCAGTATGTTGACGACCTGATAAACGGAATGCTGAAAATGATGGCAACCGGCGATGATTTTCTGGGGCCGGTCAACATCGGAAATCCGGGTGAGTTTACCATTCTTGAGCTGGCACAAAAGGTTATTGAATTAACCGGCAGCAAGTCGAAAATTATTTTTCAGCCTTTGCCAAAAGACGACCCCATGCAGCGTAAACCCGACATATCGCTTGCAAAAGAAAAACTCAACTGGCAACCCGTTATTAAACTGGAAGAGGGACTGAAAAAAACCATCGAGTATTTTGATAACCTGTTAAAAGAAGAATGAAAAACATTTTAGTTACCGGCAGCAACGGACAGCTGGGTTCCGAAATTAAAGACAGAGCCGAAAAACACCCGGACTACCATTTTATTTTTACCGACATTGACGAACTTGACCTTACCGACAGCAAAGCCGTTTCCTTGTTTTTCGACCGGCACAAAATAGATGTCTGTATTAACTGCGCCGCATACACTGCCGTTGACAAAGCGGAAGAAGATCGTAATTTGGCATTACTGATAAATTACGAAGCGGTTCGTAATCTGTCAGAAACATGCAACCGTCATCAATCGTTTTTAATACATATCTCAACCGACTATGTGTTTGACGGGAAAAATTACAAACCTTACGACGAAACCGACCCGCCATCGCCCGACTCATATTACGGACTGACAAAGCTCAAAGGTGAAGAGGCGGTTTATGCCTGGTGCGATAATGCAGTAATCATTCGTACCTCATGGTTATACTCCGCTTACGGAAACAATTTTGTTAAAACCATGCTGCGTTTGGGAAAAGAGAAAACGGAACTGGGAGTTGTAGCCGATCAGGTAGGTACCCCCACTTATGCCGGCGATCTGGCGGATGCCATCCTTCATATTGTTTCAGCCCAAAACAATAAAACGGAAAACAATATTTATCATTTTAGCAACGAAGGAGCCATCAGCTGGTACGACTTCGCAAAAGCAATAATGGCTGAAGCAGGTTTAAATTGCAAGGTAAATCCCATCGAATCAAAAGATTTTCCGGCAAAAGCAAACCGTCCGTTTTACAGCGTACTGAACAAAGCAAAAATTAAAAACAGTTATCAAATTGAAATTCCGTACTGGCTCGACAGCCTTAAATTAGTATTGGAAAAACTAACATAAAACATTACCGTTATGAACACAAATATTGATCCTCAGGTAATTGAAAAAGCCAATGTATGGCTAAACGGAAATTATGACGAAGAAACGAAAAAAGCCGTCAGAGAAATGATGGAGAATAACCCGCAGGAACTTGTTGAGTCGTTTTATAAAGATTTGGAGTTTGGTACCGGCGGATTGCGTGGCATTATGGGAACAGGATCCAATAAAATGAATAAATATACCGTTGGAAGCGCTACACAGGGATTTTCCAACTATCTGAAAGCAAACTTTCCCGACAAAAAACAAATTTCGGTTGCCATTGCTTACGATTCGCGCAACAACAGCAAATATTTTGCTCAAATAACAGCTGATGTGTTTTCGGCCAACGGGATAAAAGTCTTTTTATTCGACGATTTACGGCCCACACCCGAACTTTCGTTTGCCATTAGGCATTTGGGCTGCCAGGGCGGAATTGTAATAACCGCTTCTCACAACCCGAAAGAGTACAACGGCTACAAAGCATATTGGGAGGATGGCGGACAACTGATTGCCCCGCACGATAAAAATGTAATTGCCGAAGTAAACAAAATCAACAGCATCGACGATGTTAAATTCAACGGCAACCCCGACCTGATTGAAATCATAGGCGAAAACATCGACGCGGTTTATCTTCAAAAAATAAAAGAGCTTTCACTTTCTCCGGATGTTATTAAGCGGCAAAAAGATTTGAAAATTGTTTATACACCTTTACACGGCACCGGTGTAACACTGGTTCCGAAGGCGTTAAAGCTCTTTGGATTTGAAAAAGTACACATTGTTCCCCAACAGGCGGTTTCCGATGGTAACTTCCCCACCGTAAAATCACCAAACCCCGAAGAGCCGGCAGCGCTGGAACTGGCAATAAAACAGGCTAAAGATATTAATGCCGATTTGGTTATGGCCACCGACCCCGATGCCGACCGCGTGGGTATTGCCATCAGAAACGGCGACGATTTTATTCTGCTCAACGGTAATCAGGCGGCCACACTGCTCATTTATTACCTGCTTACCAAATGGAAAGAAAACAACAAACTTACCGGTAACGAGTTTATTGTTAAAACCATTGTAACCACCGAACTGCTTGCCGATATGGCAGTTAAAAACGGCGTGGAATATTACGACGTGCTTACCGGCTTTAAATATATTGCCGATATCATCAAACATTTTGAAGGAGAAAAAACATTTATCGGAGGCGGAGAAGAGAGTTACGGATACCTTGTTGGCGATTTTGTTAGAGATAAAGATGCCGTAATTTCCTGTTCCATGATAGCCGAGGCTTTTGCATGGGTAAACGATAAAGGGATGGGATTAATGGAATTGCTGAAAGAGATTTACAAAGAGTTCGGCTATTACAAAGAAAAGCTGGTATCGGTGGTTCGCAAGGGCAAATCGGGAGCAGAAGAGATACAGCAAATGATGGCCGGTTTCAGGGCCAATCCGCCCCAAACACTGGCAGGTTCAAAAGTTGTTGTAATAAAAGATTACCAAAGCTCGGTTACCAAAAACATAGAAACCGGCGAAGAAACCATAATCAACCTTCCCAAATCCAATGTTTTACAGTTCTTTACCGCCGATGGCAGTAAGGTAAGCGTTCGCCCTTCGGGCACCGAACCAAAAATTAAGTTTTATTTTGGTGTAAAAGGCAATATGGAACGTAAAGAAGACTTTGACCGTGTTGGCCGTGAGCTGGAAGACAAAATAGAAAAGATCATCAGCGATTTGAAACTTTAAGAAGTTTCGTTTCCTTAAGTTTGTTTAACGCTGCTCCCACTCTCCGTAATAATCAACCGCCACATTGGCTTTGGGTTCGGCAACATAAAACTGGTTTACATTGTAGTTCCAGCCCATGGTTTCGGAGCCACCTCCGCTTTGGGTGGTAATAACAAACCGGTTCGACACATAACCTATTCGTGATGCCTGACCGCGCGGCGACGATTGGTCGCCCCCGCTGGGGTCCACCGGAATCCACCCGTAACGCGGTAAATAAACTTCCACCCAACGGTGAAAAACGTCATCCAGCGTACGGTTATCACCCCGTTTTGCAATGGAGCCCACATATCTGGCCGGGATGCCTGCCGAACGGCACATGGAAATAAAAACAAAGGAGTATTCGGAACAGGAGCCGTTACCACGGGCCAATACAGTGGGAGCGGTATTCCACCCTCCTACCCTTTCGTAGTACATGTTTGCAATAATGTAGTTATAAATTTTTCGCATCCTGCGGTAAACATTGGTTTCGTTTCCAACCGCTTTGGCAACCGCCGTTGTAATTACCGGATCATTAATTTCATATTTTGCATTATCCTTCAGATAAAGATCTTTTATATTTTCAGGTATCTCATCCATACCGCCAACCTTATCGGGATAAATAAAATATCGCACATTATAGGTTGTTACATCGTATTCAACTACAGCCTCCCTGTTGCCTCCCTGACGAATGTTGTTAAAAACAAAATGGGCCGTTTTTTGTCCGAGGTTATCAGTTGCAACATCGGTTACTTCGGGAGTATATTTAAAAGGAGTATCAATGGTTTGGTTTGCCCTCTCCTCGGGAAGTGCAATGTGAACATCCATCTGTTTTACGGTTCCCGGCCCGAAACAGGTTGTAAGATGTCTGAATGTGATATGTTCTTTTGACGGGTGGGTTCTTACATAAAGTTCGTCATCGTAAACACTCAGTTTATAAATCTTTCTTGTTTCAAAATCAACATTCCACAAGCTATTACCATCATAAGTAAGGCCGCGTGCATATTCACCCGGAGCCTGGGCGATAATAATCACATTACCGTTTTCGGGATTTACCATATAAATTTCATCGGTACCACGGTCGGATATCCAAAGATACTTACCATCGAAGGTAATGCCCTGCGGTTTTCCGGCGGGAGACGGATACTCTTTAATGGTGGTTCCGTCCTCCGGATCGAACTGAATCAGTTTATGGTACAAATTATCAACACACCACAAATAATGACCGTCCCAGGCAAGCCCCATGGGCGAAGGTGTGGGAGCCGCCAGTGTATTAAGGATGGTACCGTCAGCGGGATCAATCTTAAAAATCCGTCCTTCGTGATACTCATCTCCCCGGGGGATTAACCCCTTAACATCCGAATTCCATAAATATTTACCGTCAAAAGCCAGTCCCGACGGCCAATATGCCGGCGATTCGATGGAATGAACAACCTTTCCCGTTTCATCAAGCCGGTATATTTTATCATCCTGAAAATCACATACCCATAAATGATCTCCGTCCCATGTAAGTCCCGACGGATAATTGCCGGGGGCGTTTACCGAATCCAAAACTTCACCCGTGTAGCCCATTCCCATAAAAGGAGCCAACAAAAAGGCAACAAGAATCAATTGATTTTTCATTTGCGTTTTATTTACCTGTTATTGATTTCAATCCGTTAACCTTACAAAGGTATTATTATTACTTTTAAAATATCATTTTCCCATCAATCCTGAATAATAAAACCAATAAAAAAATCGATACCGCCAAACCGCCGGTTAATAAAAGTCAATTTCGTCATGTTATAACACGATATTAATTAATTTTGCTCTTTTAAAAACAGCAATATGACACAACCTCCCGAAGATATCACCTTAACCAAACCTGTTCTTGAAACCGTTGCCATTGCACAGGAATTTTGCAATTATCTTGATACCTGCGAATCGAATTCGGCAAAAGGAGTGATGGAATTTATGCACCGCATTTTACCGTTGCTCTATTTAAAAGGAAGTTTTTTACCAAAGGTGGATGTGGAATATCCCGAAGCCAACGAACGGTTTGTAACACTGGAACAATGGGAAAATATGTTTTACATGTTACGCGACAAATTCGGGAACAGTGATGAATATTGGATTATCAACCCCGAACTGATTAACGAGAACGAACCGGTAAAAGCCAGCCTGTCGGAAAACATCACCGACATTTACCAGGATTTAAAAGATTTTGTTCTTTTATTTAAAAAAAACACCCATGCCGCGCGCCAGAATGCCGTTGCCGAATGCAAATTATTGTTTGAAACCCACTGGGGTTACCGCATCGGTAATATCATTCCCAAAGTCCATTCGGTATTGTACGAAAATGCCGGCGATCCTCCTGCTTATCAGCAATCGCTCGACCTGATTTAGTTTTCCCGCATACCTAATTTTGTTCTATCTTTGTAATAAGGTGTTACGGAACAAAATATATAACCTGTTGTTGGTGGGGCTAATCCTTTGGCTTGGCAGCTCATGTTTAAAATCAAAAGCACCGGGCATACCCAAACCGGTCAGAAAAATTATTGACCTTTCGGGAATTAACCGGACACAGTTTCTGGAGGCTTTGGTGAAATATGAGAACAAGGATGATTCGGCAAAAAGAAAAGCACTCTTTTACCTGATTGCCAACATGGGCAGCCATTACGAAATTAGTTATCGCTTAACGGATTCCAACGGAAAAGTTTACACATTCCCGCTAAAAGATTATCCCGATTACCATACGCTGATAAAACATTTCAGGTTAACCGAGGAGAAACACGGCAAATTAATACTCCAACCCGACACCATTATTTTGGACATTCATTCGGTTACCGCCCCTTTGCTTACCACCACCATCGATTCGGCTTTTTATTGCCGTGAACACCCCTTTTTTAATGATTATGCCTATTCTTATAACGATTTTTACGAATACATTTTGCCTTACAGGGTTGCCAACGAAAAGCCGGAGCCATTCCGGCATTTTTTCAGAGAAAAGTATTGTACCGGTCTGTTCAGCATCCTGCCCGGCAATCAGACCGACCTTATTACATTGATATCCAATATTCACCGTATGGTGTCAAATGATATTAAATTTGACAAACGCTTCGAAAAGCATTTCAATTATCCTACGCTAAGCGAAATATCCGAAACAGGTTTCGGAAATTACCGTGATCTGGCCATATACGAAGTAAAGGCTTTCAGAAGTTTCGGTATTGCTTCCACCATGGATTACTCTCCCTATTTTGCCGACAGTGCCGGCGGATTATTTTGGCCTGTGGTAAAAATTGACGACAATAGTTTTATTCCCGTTTTCAGGTCCAATGTTCCTTCCGACAGATTCATTGCTCCCGGCCGTATTCCAAAAGTGTTCCGCAGAGAGTACAAAGACGATTCGACCACTCTTTTCAGAATAAAAAAGATAAGCGAACACACGCCGGCATTTCTCGGACAGTTTAATTACAAGGATGTTACGGAAGAATATATTCCGGTATCGGATGTTTTAATACCGTTAACCGACACGTCAAAATACACCTATCTTGCTGTTTTTAACAACGGAGCATGGCATCCGGTTCACTGGAGCCTTACAAATTATAATACAGAAGCAAACTTTACAAAAATGGGGTTAAACATTGTTTATCTTCCCGTTATTATCCGAAACAAAAAGACAATACCTGCAGGTGTACCCTTTTTATTACAGAATCATAATTCCGTCAGATTCTTATCCGGTAAAAGCACAACATCCCAACAGCAAATCACTCTTACACAAACTGCACCCTACCGGTATTTAAAACCACATCGCAAATACAATATTTTTATATGGGATAATGATGGATGGAATTTTTATAATGCCTGCTTAGCCAATTACCGAGGAACCATTAAAGCCTCCGTACCGGAAAAGGGGCTCTATATTATTTCAGAAAAAGATTTCGCAGAACATTTTACCGACGAAAGGCCATTTATTATTTCAAACAAGAGTTTGCTCTTTTACTAATGGTGTTTATAATAAACCCTTTCCAGAAATCTACGGTTCATTTTTGATTGTTTCGATTTTTTTGAAACCGGCCATTTGGGGTAATTAAGCCGGTAAGATACACCGAGCGAAGCATTAAACAAAAAATCGAACGGGCTACCGCCAACCCAAACATCCAACTGATCATTTAAAACTGTCCGCATCTGAACATCCACATAAATTAACCACTCATAATTAACGGCAAATTTAAAACCAAAGGTAAGCGGAATCATCGGACTGCCTTTTGAGTAATACTGCCCGTTATATGTATGCCCCGAATGTTTTTCTTCGCCCGTGTTTACATCAGTAAGTGTACTTTTCCAAAGTGCATAACCAAATCCTCCCGTAGCAAAAGCCGAAAACCGGTGGAGAGAACCGTCTCTGAAGACCAGTGCCGACAGATCGATAAACATAAACAGGTTCAAATCCACATAATAAGATGCAAGTTCATATTGTAAAGGTACGGGCATATTATCAAGTCCTTTACGACTTCTGACCTTTGAATAAAACATCTCGCTGCCAAAACCAAAAACTTTGTTAAACTGTTTACGCGCACTTCCCGAATAACTCAGCCTCGATTCGGTCATCAGTTTTTCCCATTTATCATCATGGCTTGCATCACCGTAGAACTGTGTTTTTCCAATACTAAATCTGAAAACCCAGTTTTCAGGAATTTTCAAATGTGATTTTTCATTTTGCCCCAAGGCAATATTAGCCCGAAGCAAAAACAAGGCTGTAAAAAGCCATAAGACTATCTGGGTCGATTTCTTCAAATCGTTGTAATTAAATTTGTTAACAAACTAATATTAATAAAAATCCTTTATGTAAAGGTAAAAAACCCCTGAAACGCAAGAGTACCTGCTTTTCTTTTTATTAACCGTATTTTGTTTATAGAAAAAGGCAGCTATTTTTTCAGAGCCGACGTAAGAGGAACTCTAACATTATCTTTATACACAACCACAAAAGCATCAAACACCCCTTTGCTTTTAATTATACGGCTGTAATTAAGTGCATCTTTGTAATTTCTGAAATAGCCGATTGAGTAGCGGTAAACACCATCCTGAAAATTTTCGTGAACATCATCGGTAATGGCATATTTCTTTTTAAACAGTGCAAGGTCGGCAAGTTTGGTTCGTTTGGCTAAAATTTGTACCCTGTAAACAATGCCTTTAGTGGATTTATCTTCAATCGGAATTAATACCTCTGCCTTTTTTTGAACGGGTTTAACGGGAGGCGACTTTTTCTGTAATTCACCTTCGCTTTTTGTTTTTTCGTTGTAATCGTAAAATGGAATGGGAACCATTTTCTTTTCGGGTTCTGCTTTTTTATCGCATCCGCATGGTTTTTTCTTTTTAACGGCAAAACCGTAATTGATGTAGTAGGAAACCCCTACAGTTGTAAGAAAATGCTGATCAAACGGAAATCCGTCGCGCCAAACATCCACATCGTCGTTCAGCACCGTTCTCAGGTTTCCTTCAACATTAATCGCCAGACTTTTACTGATTTTAAAGTTCATTCCAACGCCAAAGGGCATTACAAAAGCGGCTTTTTTGTAATCGATTCCATAATAACTGCCTCCGCTGTTAAACACAAATCCCGAATCGTAATCGTTCAGGGTGGTATTCCAAAACCCCACTCCAAGGCCAAGGGTTGCATATACCGAAAATACCCTGTCGGGATTATACCCCCAAAACAGATCGGCAAAATTAAGATAGCCATGTACATTAAAATCAAAATAGCTCCCCGACAGTGCATAATTTACCGGTTGCCCCACACTGTTGAACAGTTTTTCGCTTTTTATACCTGAATATTGAAAGTTCATACCTAAACCCAGAGCCGGAGTAAACATTTTCCGTCCGGATAAACCAGCAGTAAGAGCAATCTGACCTTTAAATTTTTCGAAATAACCGCTGTTGGAAGCATCGCCGTAAAACTGCGAGAAACCAATATTGGCTCCCGCAACCCAGTTATCTTTAAAGCGATAAGAATTTTCGTTGAGCTTTTGGGCATACAGGTTCATACCTAAAAAAAGCAGCAAAAACAACAGCCCTGTTTTCATCAGCCTGAGAGGATAATATTTTTTACTCCTTAAGCTCATACTCTTCTCCGCAAAACTTAGTAATATAATCGTGGGCAGGGCCAAAACCCATTTCCAGTGCCTTTTTCCAGTCGCGACAAGCACCATCCAGGTCATCCATAAAATATTTGGCCACTCCTCTGTTATAATAATTCTTAATCCAGTCGGAGTAATCCATTACACTTTTAGGTTTTAACTCTAAAGCCTTGTCGTAATCGCCAATGGCATCGTTATAGAGGTGCATTTTACTTCGTGCATTTCCAAGATAGGAGAAGATGAGAAAATCATCTGTTTCGGGATTTACCTCCAGAGATTTAATAAAGAAATCGATGGCAGAAGGATAATCGCCCATTTGATACTTCAGCACCCCGCGATTGTAATAACTCAGGTAAAGGTTATTAGCCGAATCGGCTATCTCCTCAACCGGAACATAATACTCTTCCGAGTTCCTGATAAAGGATTTAAAAACATAAAGCGGCACCTCATAAAAAGTTCTGTCAAAAAGTTTCGACCAGTTATCGGGAGCCACAAAATAGCTGGCGAGATAAGCCTTTCGGAAAGTTTTTATCAGCTTGAACCGCACCACCTCATTATCCCCGTTTTTTATAGGATAAACGGCAAAAACCAGATTCCAGTCGTTAACCTCCTCGCCCGATAAAACACTCTGCACATCCGCTACAATCATATCCTCTTCACGTTTCGGGTCGTAGTTTTTGATGGTACCTCGGGCAAAAGCATTCAGGTTAACAGCATATTTATTGTTAAAAGGAATATCCTGCGGCAATATCTTACTAAGCAGTTCGCTTTTAAAAACATAATAATCGAGTGAATTGAAAGCCTCCCAGTTTTCATGCAAAACGGGAAACTCATATACTCCGTCGTGATATTTTTTAATAAGCACATTGTATTGCTTATCTTTTATCATAATTTTCCGGAGTTCCAATGATATGAAATTATCCTGCCCCAGTTTTCTGCTCGGTTCGTTACTTTTATTGGTTTTTTCATCGGCATACGGTATTCTGTTGGGTGACGAAACCCACTTTCCGTTGTTTTGAATCGCCCATCCCTTTGCTTTTGTAATTGAAGACTGTACCGGACTTAAAGTAGAATAGTTAACAAGCTCATCCTGGTCATCACAATTATCATCTTGCTGGGCCATCACACCCAAGGGGACAAACCACAAGCTAACCAGCAGTATAACAGAATAAAACAGATAGTACTTCCTGATCATAAGTTTAAATTAATTATTATTTTTTGGTTGGAGTGCTAAATTTAAAAACATTAAACAGCCTGCCAACTCATATAGTGCAATAAAATTACAATTTTTTTCCACTTATCTACAAAAATTTAGCAGCTACCTGTTAACAACATCAAAAGGGCTGTTAATCACCGGCCGGAAAGTTTATTGAGCCACCATCTTTTTTACCGTTTCAAACGCCACGGGAACGCCGCTAACATCTTTACCGCCGGCAGTAGCAAAATGAGGCTGGCCGCCTCCGCCGCCTTTTACCTGTTTGGCAGCTTCGCGTATCATATTACCGGCATGCAATCCTTTTTCAACAAGTTTATCAGATAGCGCAACAATCAGGTTTACTTTTCCCGAATTTTCAAGTGCCAGCACCACCACCACGTTATCAGCTTTTGCCCGCAGCATATGTGCCATACTTTTTGCGCTGTTCATATCCATATCAATTTTATCGGCGATGAATAAAACATCTCCAACGGGCAGGGCACGGTTAAACAACTCTGTTCCCAGTCCTGCGCTTTTTTCCTTCAGCAATTTTTCAAGCTCCTTATGAAGTTTTGAGTTCTCCTCTATCATCGACGAAACAGCCTGTACAACATTATTGGCATTTTTAAACTGCGATTTAACCGCTTTTAAGGTTTCAATCTGTTCATTTACATATTTTTCGGCAGCTTTTCCGGTTACAGCTTCAATACGCCTGACTCCGGCGGCAATACCGCCTTCCGAAACAATTTTAAACAAACCGATTTGTCCGGTTGCCTCCACATGGGTTCCTCCGCAAAGCTCAACGGAATATCCTTTATCAAAAATCACAACCCTTACCCTGTCGCCGTATTTTTCGCCAAACAGGGCCATGGCCCCCATATTTTTTGCCTCCTCAATGGCAACATCCTGCATAACAACTCCACGAATATTTTCGCGAATTTTATCGTTAACCAAATCCTCAACCTGTTTTATCTGCTCATCGCTCATTTTAGAGAAATGGGAAAAATCGAACCTCAGCCTGTCGGGAGAAACCAGCGATCCCTTTTGTTCCACATGCGAACCCAGCACCCTGCGAAGTGCCGCGTGCATCAAGTGGGTAGCACTGTGGTTATTGGCAGTTAGCAATCTTTTTTCTTTATTAACCTTTGCCGTATAAAGCTCATTAACTTTTTTCGGTTCATCGGTAACCAAATGGACAATTAGATTGTTTTCCTTTTTGGTGTCAATCACCTGCAGGGTTTCGTCACCCGATATCAACCGGCCGGTATCGCCAACCTGTCCTCCCGATTCGGCATAAAAAGGGGTTTTGTCCAAAACCACCTCATAAACGGTTTTTTTCTTTGCCACCACCTTACGGTATTTCACGATGCGCGCGTTGCTTTCCAGCTTATCATATCCTACAAATTCACTTTCAACGCCGGGCAATAACTCAATCCAGTCTTCCGTATCTTTGGCGGCAGCCTTACGCGAGCGCTCTTTTTGTTGCTGCAAACCCTTTTCAAAACCTTCCATATCCACCACGTAGCCCTTTTCTCTTGCCATCAGGTTGGTAAGGTCGATGGGAAAACCAAACGTATCGAACAGCTCAAAAGCAAAATTGCCGTCAATCTCCTTTTTATCGGCATTATGTTTTAAATAGCCTTCAAATCTTCTGATACCTTGTGCAAGGGTTCTTAAAAAAGCGGTTTCTTCTTCTTTAATAACCTGTTCGATTAATGTTTGCTGCGATTTCAGTTCAGTGAAAACATCGCCCATTTGAGATGAAAGCAGTTCTACCAGTTTAAAAATGAAAGGCTCATCAAAAGACAAAAATGTAAAACCGTACCGGACAGCCCTGCGCAAAATCCGGCGAATAACATACCCTGCACCGGTGTTTGACGGCAGTTGCCCGTCGGCAATAGCGAATGCGATGGCTCTCAGGTGATCGGCAATAACTCGCATGGCTATATCTTTCGATTCATCATTACCGTAAGGTATTCCCGAAAGTTCAGCCACCTTATTAATAAGGGGTACAAATATATCGGTATCGTAATTTGAGCGTACACCCTGCAACACCATCGAAAGGCGTTCAAACCCCATTCCGGTGTCGATATGTTTGGCAGGCAGGGGTTCTAAAGCACCGTTTGCCGCGCGGTTAAACTCAATAAACACGAGGTTCCATATTTCAATCACTTCCGGATGGTCTTTGTTCACCAGTTCTTTTCCCGGCAACTTTTTTTTCTCCTCATCCCGACGTATGTCGATATGAATTTCGGAACACGGCCCGCAGGGACCGGCTTCGCCCATCTCCCAAAAGTTATCCTTTTTAGATCCAAACAGTATCCGGTCTTCGGCAATTAATCCCTTCCAAAAATCAAAAGCCTCCATATCGGCAGCAGTCCCGTCTTTTTCATCGCCGCCAAAAACCGTCACATACAAGCTCTCTTTATCAATTCCGTAAACATCGGTAAGCAGCTCCCACGCCCACTCAATGGCCTCCTTTTTAAAATAATCGCCAAACGACCAGTTTCCCAGCATCTCGAACATGGTATGATGATAAGTATCACGCCCCACCTCCTCCAGGTCGTTATGCTTACCCGAAACCCTGAGGCATTTTTGCGTATCGGCAACCCGTAAATATTTGGCTTGTGTATTACCCAGAAAAATATCTTTAAACTGGTTCATTCCGGCATTGGTAAACATAAGCGTCGGGTCGTTTTTAACCACCATAGGAGCCGAAGGAACAATTTGATGACCTTTGCTTTTAAAGAAATCCAGAAAAACCTTTCTAACTTGTGATGAGTTCATTATATGCTTTTATCTTTTGATTTTTAACTTATTAACAAAACAGAGCTGCAAATTTACTCGAAATTATTAATTTTGCAGCCTTTATGGCAAGAACTAAATACATATTTAACGAGGCAAGCCAAACTTACGAACCTTTAAAAAGGAGTACCGGACAACGGTTTTTTCGTGTGCTGTTGTTTATGGCTTCATCCATTGCCGTTGCCATTTTAATCTTTGTTATATCGTTTACATTTTTTGATTCTCCAAAAGAGAAAATAATTAAAAGAGAACTGGCACAGTATAAGTTACAGTTTAAAATTATGAACGACCGGCTGGACAGGATGCAGTCGCTCCTTGATGAATTATCGAACAAAGATGACAATATTTACCGGGTTATTTTTGAAGCGGAACCCATACCAAAGTCGGTAAGACAGGCCGGATATGGCGGTGCCGACCGGTATGCCAGGCTGGAAGGTTACGAAAATTCGGCACTGCTTAAGCAAACCGCCGAAAAACTTGATAAAATTGCAAGCGAAATATATGTTCAGTCAAAATCGTTTGATGATGTTTATAAGCTGGCCAGAAAAAAAGAGAAGATGCTCCGCAGCATCCCCGGAATACAGCCGGTAAAAATAACCGACCTGAAACGAATCTCCTCCTATTTCGGATACCGGATCGACCCCATATACAAAGTTAAGAAGTTCCATTCAGGCATCGACTTTTCGGCTCCCGAAGGGGCACCCGTATTTGCAACAGGCGACGGTGTGGTTAAAAAAGTAAGACATTCACGAAGAGGTTACGGCAACACCATTGAAATTGATCACGGTTACGGATACAAAACTTTTTACGCTCATTTGAGCAAGATAATGGTACGAAGAGGGCAAAAAGTAAAACGGGGTGAAGTAATCGGCAAGGTGGGTAATACCGGGAAATCGACCGCACCGCATGTTCATTACGAAATCATTAAAAACAAAAGAAAAATCAATCCCGTCTATTATTTCTTTAACGACCTGAGTCCTGAACAGTTTGACGAAATGCTTAAGCTGTCGAAAATTCCAAACCAATCGTTAGATTAACCAAAATGCTTAAACCCGAAAAGTTATATTACAGAATTGGTGAAGTTGCCAAAATGTTCGGCATCAAAACTTCATTGATTAGATATTGGGAAAAGGAATTCAGCATCATCAGACCCAAAAAAACAAAAAACGGCCTCAGGCTTTTTACCCGAAAGGATATCGACCATTTTGAGTTGATATATCATTTGATTAAAGAAAAAGGCATGACCATTAACGGTGCCCGGGAATATATAAAAACTCAACAGGAACAAAATAATCTTGACAAGCTCGAAGTAATTAATACATTAAAACGCACAAAAGCATTTCTACAGGATATAAAAGCCCTTGTAGACAAAAGAAAAATTATAAAAAACATCAAATAAGCCGCAAAAACGGATATTTAATACATAATGCCGGTTTCATTTCATATTTAACTATTTTTACCTTTCATTTTAACAAAAATGACAACTATGGCTAGATATATGAGTATTATCGGTTTAATATTATTTCTTGGAACAGGAATTTTTGCACAGGAACAAACAACACCGGCAGAAAGCAGAAAAAAACAGTTAACAACTCAGTTAAACTACAGGTTTAAAGGTGGAGTATATTCCTTTGAAAAACTCTTCAATTCAACAGTTACTTACCCCGAAGCCGCACGAAGATACTGTATTCAGGGAATCGTTATTGTAAGTTTTGATGTAACCTGCGACGGACAATTGGGCTTTGTAACCATAAAAAACCCGCTGCATTACGGTATCGACGAAGAGGTTAAAAAATTCTTTGTAGCTACAAACGGAAAATGGAATAAATGCCACGATAAAAAATACGAACATTTTAACATCCCTATTCAGTTTAAAATAAAAGGTACTCAATCGCTTACACAGGAAGGACTTTTTACATTTGAAGGAGAGAACCCCGGATTTGTATGTAACGGTGAGGAGTACTATCTGCAAAAAGCCAAAAAGTATCTAAAAAAAGGAAAAGGTAAAAAAGCCGTTGAATATTTAGACATTTTGATACGACTTGACCCGTTTAATGCCGAATATTATAAAATGAAAGAAAAAACAATTTCCATGAGCGGGAAAAAGAAAAAGAAAAAATAACGTAAATGATTGAGGTTATCAATAATTTAGACATCCGGCTTCTTTTATGGATAAACGGTCATTTTAACGGACTACTCGACCAGGTCATGTTATTTGCCAGCAGTAAATCGGGCTGGATGGTTTTTTACCTGTTCCTTCTTTATATCATTATAAAAAAGTACAACAGGCAGGCTGTTTTTGCCGTTATTTTTATTGCCATTGCCATTACCCTTTCCGATCAAATATCCGTACATCTTTTTAAAAACCTGTTTCAACGATTGCGCCCATGTCATCAGCCGGAAGTTATGGAAAACTTAAGGATGATAACAGGTTGCGGAGGCCAATACGGTTTTGTATCATCACATGCCGCCAACAGTTTTGCCCTTGCGGGAATTGTAATTCAGCTTATAAAAAAACGGTGGTTAACCGTTACCATGTTGTTTTGGGGATTGCTGATTATTTACAGCAGGGTCTATCTCGGGGTACATTATCCGTTGGATGTTATGGCAGGCGGTCTGGTGGGTTTAGCAACAGGATATACCATGGCTGTTTTGTTTTTTACCGTTAATAATAAATGGGGATATTTACTGGATAAAAAATCTACTCCGTAAATTCAATCAAAACCGAATCGTTTTTTCTTAAGCCGAGCAATCCGGAGGCATTGGATCGGTTAAGCGCTATTTCAAGCATGCCGGCACCGTTAAACAGGGCAAGCGGTTCAATCTCTTTCACATCCGAATAAAGTTTGCTTATCTTTTTAATATTCGTTCGCTTAAAAGTGAGGGTAAACGATCTTCCGGCCGCCACTTTTTCAAACAACTCTTCAGTAATGTTGGTTACGGCATTCTCAAAATGATCGATATGTATCACAATACCCTTAATAAAATCATTACCATAAGAGGGTTCAAAAGCTCTCGACTCCTTAAACGATTCAAGTTGTTTCCCGAGCTCTCCGGGGTCACCTCCTCCGGCCAGATGAACAGCAGCCTTAACAAACCTGTCGCGACAGGAAAAAGTAAACCGAACCTTATCCTGATAAGCATCAAAGGGAGTGGTCAGTTCAATTATTTTATCCACAGCACCATCACCGGTGATCATCGAAAAAATACCGTTATCAGCACCAATAAAGTAGTGTCCTTTGTAACTTACAACAATGTGCGACTGTACATTCTCGTAAGCAACAAAATCCTCAGTGTCAACTCCGATAATATGTACCGTACCCTTAGGGAAAGTTTCAAAAGAGTTCTTTAAAACATAAGCGGCATGGGCAATGTCAAAAGGACGGATATTATGCGATATATCAACCACCACCGCACCGGGCAACAGTTGATAAACCGAACCCTTTACAGCTCCCGCGTAATAATCTTTATCGCCCCAATCAGTTGTAAGTGTTATTATTCCCAAATTTTTTATCAATATTATGGTTGCCTCTGTTGAATTTTCAAAATTACTAAAATTAGCACAGGAGTGCTCATATTTTTAATATTTTTGACCTGACAAACAAAACCGCTAAATTATTTGAAACAGAGCCAATGAGCGAAACCATCATACAGGTTGATATCGACAATCCGCTGGAGTTTTACGGACCCGGCGACCGTTACCTGAACCAGATAAAAGATATTTTTCCGAAAGTAAAAATCATTGCCCGCGGCGAATTGATAAAGCTCATTGGCGAAAACAGGGAAATTAAAAATTTTGAAACCCGTTTTGAACTTCTGTTAGCCCATTTCGACAGATTTGGAAAAATTACCGAAGAGGTGGTAAGCCAAATTATGAACGAAGAAAAAAACCAAACTTCCACACCTCACTCAAAAGATGATAACGTGTTGGTTTACGGACGTTACGGCAAACTTATCAAAGCCCAAACCGACAACCAAAAGGTAATGGTTAAAAGCATTGACAAGAACGACATGTTATTTGCCATCGGCCCCGCCGGAACAGGAAAAACTTACACTGCCGTTGCCCTTGCCGTAAGAGCCCTGAAAAACAAAGAGGTAAAACGGATAATTTTAACACGTCCGGCTGTGGAGGCGGGCGAAAGCCTCGGTTTCTTACCCGGCGACATGAAAGACAAGCTGGACCCCTACCTGCAACCACTGTACGATGCGTTAAGAGATATGCTGCCTCATCAAAAACTCCTCTCCTACCTCGAAGACGAAACCATCGAAATAGCACCGCTTGCATATATGCGCGGACGAACCCTCGGCAACGTTTTTGCCATTCTCGACGAAGCCCAAAACGCCTCCGAAAGCCAGATCAAAATGTTTTTAACCCGTATGGGAAAAGCATCAAAATTCATCATCACGGGCGATGTTACGCAAATCGACCTGCCACGGCATAAAACTTCGGGATTGTTAAAAGCTCAGGAAATACTAAAAGGCATCAAAGGAATTGATTTTATTTACCTCAATCAAAAAGATATAATCCGTCATAAGCTGGTAACCCGCATTGTGGATGCTTATGAAAAACATCAAACAAAATAATTATGACAGAAACCATCACACGCACCGATTTTGTTTTTCCGAAACAAAAAAATGTATATCACGGCAAAGTCCGCGACGTTTACAACATTGATGACAAATTTTTGGTTATGGTTGCCAGCGACCGTATTTCGGCCTTTGATGTGGTATTACCCAAAGGCATTCCGTATAAAGGACAGGTTTTAAACCAAATTGCTTCCAAATTTCTGGATGCAACTGCCGACATTGTCCCCAACTGGAAGCTGGCCACACCCGACCCCATGGTAACCATCGGGCACTATTGCAAACCCTTTCCCGTTGAAATGATTATCAGAGGCTATTTAACAGGCAGCTCGTGGCGCACCTACAAAAGCGGAGCCCGCGAAATATGCGGTGTTCCAATCCCTGAGGGAATGAAAGAGCACCAACGTTTTCCGGAACCCATTGTTACGCCCACCACCAAAGCCGACGAAGGCCACGATGAAGATATTTCCAAAGAAGAAATTATTAAGCAGGGACTGGTATCGGCTGAAGATTATGCCAAATTGGAGAATTATACCCGCCGCCTTTTCCAAAGAGGTACCGAAATTGCCGCTGAACACGGACTTATTTTGGTAGACACCAAATATGAGTTCGGCAAAGCAGGCGATGAGATTTACCTTATCGATGAAATTCATACGCCCGATTCGTCGAGATATTTTTACGCCAGCGAGTATGAGGAACGTTTTGCCAAAGGATTACCGCAAAAACAGCTCTCGAAAGAGTTTGTACGCGAATGGCTGATGGAAAACGGTTTTCAGGGAAAAGAGGGCCAACAGGTTCCGGAAATGACCGATGAGTTTATAAATAGTGTTTCGGAGCGTTATATCGAACTTTACGAACAGGTTACCGGCGATACATTTGAACGCACACGCACCGAAAACATTTTAAATCGTATTGAAAATAACATCAATAATTTTCTGAAAGAGAATATTGATACGGTTTAAGATTTAACAACTCTTTTTGCAAAAGGGGAAACGGAACAATAAAAACCTGCAGACATTAAACCTCACCGTCTAACACTTTCCGGCACAAGTCGGCCTGAAAGCCTTTTTGGACGGCATACCTGATTAGTTTATTCCTGCGGTGCCACTCATCCTTTTCATCAATCCGCTTGGACGAAAGCACCGCTTTCAGCGTATTAATGTACTCTTCCTCATCAATCTCGCCGATGCCTATTTGAATATACAAATCGGGGATTTGCTTTTGATGCAGTGCATAAATAATCTTGTTTCTACCCCATTTGTTATTCCGCAACTTGCCAACGGCAAAAGCTGCCGCATAACGCTCTTCGTTTACGAACCCCTCTTTTTCAAGCTGTTTAACAATCTCCAATGCAGTATCTTCCTCAACTTTCCACTGACGAAGTTTTTGTTTTACATCAACTATACAACGTTCGGAAGCAGCACAATAGTTACGTGCTTTATTAAGGAGGAATGATGATACAGGTGTCATGGTTTGTAAATTTATCTCCGCCCAAATTACAAAAAACCGGCGAAAGTCCAAACAACAACGTTAATTTGTAAAATCAAGCAACTCAATATCGAAAACCGTTACGGCATCCTGCCTAACACCATTTGGCGGATTATGGCCGTATCCCAATACGGAGGGTATTATCAACTTAATATTGCCACCTTTTCCGATATATTGAATTCCTTCCTGCCACCCCTGAATAAGATGGGACAAGGGATAATCATCTAATGTTCCTTCATCAAGTTTAACACCATCAAGGTAATAGCCTTTATAATTAACGGTGATGGAAGATGAGGTTGTGGGGCGTGCCATACCGCCTTGTTCAATGATTACGTAATACAAACCGCTTGAAGTAAAACTCCCGTCCAGATTATTGGCTTCCGCATACTCCTCAATAAGTTTTCTGTCGGTGGCATTTTGTTCTTCCTGATCCCAGTATCCCGTTTTATCTTTTCCGCATGACGATATCAGCAATACGGTAAACGCAAATAAACCAAACAATACAAAACGCATTTTCATAATCATAAATTTAAAATAATGGCGGCAAAAATAATGATAAATAATCGTGTTATTACCTACACAAACTTTTTTACCTATTTTTGCACTTAAAAATTATTAAAATGACAAAACGAGTTTTTCTGTTTCCCGTAATTATTTTATTGTTGGCTGTTACATCGTGTAATACCATAAAGGTTACAGCCGATTACGATAAAGAGGTGGATTTTAAATCATTCAAAACATTTACACTGTTACCATGGAACGCGCACAACGATTCCATTGTATCCACATTTACCAAACAGCGCATTCTTGAAGCGTTAAAAAATGAAATGATAAAAAGAGGTTATTATTATGTAGCCGACATTAACAAAGCCGATTTGGGTGTAAACAGTTATGTACTGTTACGCGAAAAAACCGATTATCAATATTATCAGGATTATTACGGACCTTATGGTTATTATTATGCAGCACCCTGGGCCTGGGGCGGATATTACGGATACCCGTACAACACAACCGTTCAAAGACGCGATTACATTGAAGGCACTTTAATCATTGATGTTTTTGATACACACAAAAAGAAACTTATCTGGCAGGGTATTGGTGTTGGCGAAGTTGAGCCCAACGGAAACGGCAAACATGTTGCCAAAGCAATTTCACAAATATTTTTTAAGTACCCTGTTAAATACAAGTAAAAACAGTACTAAACTTTCATAAGATTTTTTACCAGCCGGGGCACACCAGTTCCGGCTTTTTCTTTAATAATATTCAGGTTAGTTATACCGGA
>CAYNVN010000051.1:0-12820 GCA_964400655.1 uncultured Lentimicrobiaceae bacterium | reverse complement strand
AAACTTTTAAACCTCTAAACTTCTGAACTTTTAAACCTCTGAACTTCTGAACTTTTAAACCTTGAATTACCTGTACTAAGCAACCCCGCCTGTTCTTGTCAGAACATTCGGGCAGGCAGCAACCAGCTAACCCTCTCAACTTCTCAACTTCACCCCCTCTCCCTTCTCTCCCCCTCTCCAAATCAAAATAACATCTAAAAAGCTAAATATTAATACCAATCTTTTTACTACTTTTACGGCGGAAAACATCAACATAAAAAAAACAACCAAAAATGAATTTAGAAACAAAATATCTGGGGTTAAACCTGAAAAATCCGATAATAATTGGTGCCAGCAATTTGGTAACCGACCTGTCCATGCTTAAAAAACTGGAAGAAGCGGGGGCTGCCGCCATTGTTTATAAATCGCTGTTTGAAGAGCAGATTAATCTGGAAAACCTCCGTCTGGGAGAAGACCTTACCCAATATGACGATCGTCATGCCGAAATGGGTTCCTTTTTTGCATCAGACGTTTACGAAGCCGGGCCCGACGAGTTTTTAATGCACTTTAAAGAGGCACGCGAAGCACTGAGCATACCGCTTATTGCCAGTTTGAACGCCGTATATGACGACACCTGGTACGAATATGCCAAAAAACTTGAAGAGGCGGGTGCCGATGCCATTGAGTTAAACTTTTACAATAACCCGAGGGAATTCGATATGGAAGGGCGCGCCATAATTCGTGAAGAACTGGATGTTATAAAAGGTGTTAAAGAGGTTGTAAGTATTCCGGTTAGTGTAAAACTCAGTCCCTATTACACGAATATTCTTTATACCGTTAAAGAGATGGAACATGCAGGTACCCAAGGTTTTGTTTTGTTTAACCGCCTGTTTCAACCTGATATTGATGTTGACAAAGAGGAGATGCACTTTCCGTACAATTTAAGTCAGCAACAGGATAATAAACTGCCTTTGCGCTATGCCGGAATTTTGTATGGCAACATGAAGGCCGACGTTTGTGCCAATACCGGTATTTTTAACGGCGAAGATGTTATTAAGATGTTGTTGGCGGGAGCCGATGCAGTACAGGTTGTTAGTACCGTTTACAAGCACGGCCCTCAGCAAATCACCAAAATTCTGGAAGATATGGAAATATGGATGGCCAATAAACAATATGATAACATCGGAGAGTTTAAAGGAAACCTTTCTAAGAAAAATGTGAAAGATCCATATGCCTATCGTCGTGCACAATATGTTGACATTTTAATGAAATCGGAAGAGATATTTAAGAAGTATCCGGTTATGTAGCCGGAGAAATATTTAATATGCCTGGGTTTGAGTCCGGTTGCCTTTGATGCCGGGCTCCGTTTTCAATAACAAGTTGTACAGTCGCCGATATACTGCTCCTGCTTTTCGGAAAGTATTTTTTTTTTGGCGGGAACCTGTTTGTTTTACGTATCAAAATAGGAAATAGCCCGTTAGCCATATTTCCGCCATAAAATTATTTTTAAAGATACTTCCATTTAAAAAGAAAATCACTACTTTTGCAGCCCGATTTTAAGATGTCCGAATTTTGGCTTAAACAATTATTTACCAAAATTTTAAAATCGATTAAAAAATTAAGTTTAACCCGTTTCAAGGGTCATATTTACGGACAGATGACCACGAAACACAAGATTTTCTAAATGTCAGAAAACAAAGAAAACATCACCAATCCTGAAGAAGAGGTGGTAAAAAACGAAGAAACTCAAGAAGTTAAAGCTGAAGAAACTGTTGCCGAAACCACTGAAGAAGTTGTTGAGGAAACCAAAGAAGCTGAAAAAACCGTAGCTGAACCTGCTACCGAAGCACCGGAAGCAAAAGCCGAAGAAACTCCTGCCGAAGAGGCAAAAGAGGAGGCTGAAGAAGCGGTTAAAAAGGAAGAGCCGGAAGAGTTTGACTGGGATGCCCTCAACAAAAAAGAGGATGCCTATTCACCCGAAGACAGAAAAAAGCTGGAAGAACTTTATTCAAAAAGCCTCGGCTCAATTACCGAGCACGAAGTTATTGAAGGTACCATCGTTTCCATTAACAGCCGCGAGGTGGTTGTAAACATTGGTTACAAATCGGACGGCGTACTGCCTTTTAACGAGTTTCGTTACAACCCCGACCTGAAAGTTGGCGATGTGGTAGATATTTATGTTGAGAACCAGGAAGACACCAACGGACAAATGGTTCTTTCACACAAAAAAGCACGTATCCTGCGTTCGTGGGACCGCATTAACGAAGCACACGATAAAGATGAAATCATTACCGGTTATGTTAAATCGCGTACCAAAGGTGGTCTTATCGTTGATGTATTCGGTATCGAAGCATTCCTGCCCGGTTCGCAAATTGACGTGAAACCCATCCGCGATTACGATGTATTTGTAAACAAAACCATGGAATTCAAAGTGGTTAAAATCAACCACGAATTTAAAAACGTTGTTGTTTCGCACAAAGCACTTATCGAAGACGAGCTGGAAGCTCAAAAAGCCGAGATTATCGCCAAACTCGAAAAAGGTCAGGTTCTGGAAGGAATCGTTAAAAACATCACCTCTTACGGTGCGTTTATCGACCTTGGCGGCGTTGACGGCCTGATCCACATTACCGACCTTTCATGGGGACGTATCAATCATCCTGAAGAAGTTGTTGAACTGGATCAAAAACTCAAAGTGGTTATCCTCGACTTCGACGAAAACAAAAAACGTATTGCCCTTGGCCTCAAACAGCTTTCACCCCATCCGTGGGATTCGCTGGATGCCAACCTTAAAGTGGGCGACAAAGTTAAAGGTAAAGTGGTTGTTATTGCCGATTACGGTGCATTTATCGAAATTGCTCCCGGCGTTGAAGGTCTGATTCACGTTTCGGAAATGTCGTGGTCGCAACATCTGCGTACCGCCAAAGATTTCCTTAAAGTGGGCGACGAAGTGGAAGCCGTTATCCTTACCCTCGACCGCGAGGAGCGCAAAATGTCGCTGGGCATGAAACAGCTTATTCCCGACCCGTGGGAAAAAATCAGAGAAAGATATCCTGTTGGAAGCAAACATACCGCTTCGGTTCGCAACTTTACCAACTTCGGTATTTTTGTTGAAATTGAAGAGGGTGTTGACGGTTTGATTCACATCAGCGACCTCTCATGGTCCAAAAAAATTAAACATCCTGCCGAATTTACCAAAATTGGTGAAAAAATCGAAGTGGTTGTTTTGGATGTTGATGTTGAAAACCGCCGTTTAAGCCTCGGACACAAACAGCTTGAAGAAAATCCGTGGGATGTATTCGAAACCGTATTCTCGGTAGGCTCGGTACACCAGGGAACCATCATCAGTGCCAACGACAAAGGTGCCATCGTTTCTCTCCCTTACGGTGTTGAAGGTTTTGCTCCTTCGCGTCATCTGAAAAAAGAAGACGGTTCGACTGCCAAAGTTGATGAGCAACTGGATTTCAAAGTGATTGAGTTCTCAAAAGAGAATAAAAAGATCATTATTTCACATACCCGTATTTTTGAAGAAGATGTAAGAGCTGCCAAAAAAGAGGCTGATAACAAAGCCAAATCGGAGCACGCCAAAACCAAGCAAACGGTTAAAAAACTCAATGAAAAAGTTGAAAAAACCACACTTGGTGATATTTCGGACCTTGCCGATCTGAAATCGAAACTCGAAGAAGGCGAAAAGAAATAAAAGCCTTTTTGCAGCAAAAAAAATCCCCCTTGGAATCCAAGGGGGATTTTTTTTGCTTACCGGTTGTTGAAATGTTTAAGTGCTAAATAAATTCGCTAAATCTCTTCAAGTGATTTTTCGGGTATCCATCCGATGCTGCCGTTGGAAATTTTTATTTTCACCCATCCGTCAACTTTGTCGAGTATTTTAACTTTGGTTCCTTCATGAATAACAAAAAGGTCAACGGCTGTTTGGGTCGGCGAGCTTTTAACCGTAATGGTTGGGGTAAAAATAACCGCCTCGTTGTGCGATATGGAATGATGATACTTTTGCGAAGCCAATCCGTACGAAGCAACGGTTATCACCAAAAAGAGAATCCCCAGAAAGAAACCGGTTTTTTTATTACGACGGCTTTCGGAGAGTAGAAATATCCCCGCAAACATTACAAACAAAGCCCACGACACAATCAAAATTACAGCCCATTTATCTGCTCCGAAAAGATTATAAAAATAATTCCACCAATCCTGAAAAAAGAGCGTTGGTACCTTTTCAATTTTATCCACAATCATGCTGTTGGCCACACCGAGGTTGTAGTTTATATCCTCGTCGTTGGGTTTCAGCTTCTTTGCCCGTTCGTAATAAAGAATGGCATGCGGAACTTCCCCCTTCTTAAACCAGGCATTCCCCAAGTTGTAATACAGCTCCGCCGATTCAACATTTTTGTCTGCAATTTTGTTGTACAAATTAATGGACGAATCGTATAAACCTTTATTGTATGCGTTGTTTGCTTCCTGCATCAGCTCAGCGGCCGACTGGGCATGTAAACCCGAAATCATCAGGCCAAACAACAGCAACAGGATATATTGAAATTTTTGTTTCATCATCTCTTTTATTGTTTTGTCATTATTTCAGACTTTTCTTAAAACCGCCCCGCTTAACTTTTCAGTGCTTTTTCAGCCTGCAAAATAGCATCCATGGCTTCGTTATAAATATTCTCCATTTTTCCGGCAGCATCGCCGGGAGCAAAGCGGGCAAATTCAATATCGTTTAAAACATTGATAAAGGTGTTGGTAACTTCGTCGGCAACACCTCTGTCCGAAAGTTTTTGTTTTACCGTTTCCATCGATAGTTCGGCCTGCGACACATTGAACTTATCGGCAATATATCCCCAAAGTGCCTGTGCTATCTCATCAAAAAATGCCTTGTCGTTTCCTTCTTTTCTAAGCTTTTCGGCTTTGTGCAAGCGGGCACGTGCTACTTTGGTGGCTTTTTTATTTTTCAAGAGGTTTATGTTGCCGCGACGTTTTTCGCGCTGTTTTTTAACGAACCAGGCAAGCATCAGTAACAGCAACGGCAACACAGCCAGCCCGTAAAACAGGTTGGAAGCAAAAAAGTATTGCCCCACCGGTTTAAATTTAACCGCACCGGTTTTAATATGATGAATATCTTTACCTATGTAATGAATATCCTCCTGAGCGGAACTGCTGTAAGTAATACCGTTGGCATTACCGTTTCCCTTATCAACATGGATGTTGTACTCTTCCGAAGAGTAGGTGTAGTATTTCCCGTCCTTAGGGTTGAAAAAGCTAAACGAAACGGGAGGGATTACAAAGTCGCCGGGATTACGCGGAATGGCAAGATACTCGAACTTTTTATAGCCGTTTACCCCACCGTTACCGGTTCTTATTCTTGCCGTAACTTTCGGGTCGTACGATTCAAAGTCAACCGGAAATTTAATAACCGGAGGTTCAATAAGCTCCAAATTGCCTTTGCCCGAAACCGTAACGGTAAGGGTAAGGGCATCGTTGGCCGAAAGTTTTGTACGGTCAATCTTTGCGGCAAAAGTAAACTCGCCCACGGCTCCGTTAAAACTTGCCGGTTTATCGGCCTGCGGCAACGGTTTTACATCAATGGTAAGGGCATTCGATTTAACATTCACTTTAACGTTTTTAATATTCCTATTAAAAAACGGGTCGTTAAAAAAGTCGTCAAAGGGGTCGTAACTTCTTTTACGTTTGGTTTGCGTACGAATTTGTGCCACACATTCAAGTTCCATGGGGTCGATGGTCAGTTTACCGGTTTTTTGCGGAAAGAGGGCCATCTTTCTGATATCGGCAACCACATACTGTTCGCCGTTTATTACGCGGGTTGATTGCTGTAACTGTTTGTTGTTTTCCTGCAAGTCTTTGGTCCAAAACCCCGGAAAAGAGGAGAGTTTTTTAACCGATAAATCGGAAACCGGAATTTTGGTATAGATACGATAGGTTACAATAATCTGTTGGCCCAAATAGGGTTTTGAATTGGACACTATCGCTTTTATATACAGATCGTTGTTTTTTACGGAACCGTTGGAAGCAGTTGTGGTGCCGCCTGTTTTGCCTGCCGCCGGGTGCTGACCGCTGCCTTGCTGTTGAGCGGGAGCATTACCTTTTACCACCTTTATGGTAAGTGCGTTGGATTTATAGGTTTTACCGTTTACCCTGATGGTTGCAGGAGGAATGGTTACCTCTCCTTCGTGTGTTGCCATAACAAGATAGGTGTAGGTAAGTTCGGTTGACTGGCTCATCCTGCCGTTGATAAATTGAATACTGGAACTTGATGAACGGTTGGGGCCCGAGAGCACCGACAAGCTGCCGAAATCGGGGGCACTGAATCCGGAACCGTCGCTGTTTAGCGAATAGTAAATCTGAAATCTTTCGCCTACCTCCACCACCTGTTTGGCAGAAGCGGTAAAAGTAACATCACCTCCCGCCACAACCATTCCGGCCGTTAAAAAGAGCATTAGTGTTATCCCCAGCCTTTTCATATATGATTGCATTATTTTCATTGTTCAATCGTTTGGTGTTATTCCAACATTTTATCAGTTTTAAACCGCTCATGGCGTTATGGCAGGGCATTACCAGTCGATATCCGACTTTTTGGCACGTGCCGCCTTTGCTTTCTTCTTCTGCAACTTTTGCAACGTTTTCTTTTCATCGTTTTTCAAAGCGTTGAGCATACGCTGTGCATCCTTTTTCGACATTTGCTGCGGACGTTGCTGCTGTTGCTGTTTTTTTTGCTGATCGTTCTGTTTGCCCTGCTGATCTTTGTTTTGCTGATCTTTATTTTGTTGGTCTTTTTTATCCTGTTGATTCTGTTTCTGATCTTTCTTATCCTGATCTTTTTTATCCTGTTTTTGTTTGTCCTTGTTCTTATCCTTGTTTTTATCCTTGTTCTTATCTTTATTTTTGTCTTTGTTCTTGTTTTTATTTTTGTTTTTTTGTTGCTGTTTTTGCTGTTCAATCATTTTTTTGCGGGCATACTCATAATTATATTTGGCATCATTATCCTTTGGATTAAGCAACAACGAATTTTTATAGGCCTGCATTGCCTCTTTATATTTTTTTTGAGCCATCATGGTATTACCGTAGTTATACCAGGCATTGCTTTTTATTGCGGGTTCTTTGGCGGTTTCGGCAAGTTCCTTAAATATTTTTCCCGACTCTTCCATATTTTTTTGTTCATACATGGCATCGCCGAGGTTGAACTTTCCCTTTGAATAATCGGGGTTAGCGGCTACCGCTTTACGGTAATTCACCTCCGCCTCCGAAAACTTACCCTCTTCAAATTCGTTGTTACCGGCTCTTACGTATTTTCGCGGATTTTGTGCAGACACCACACCCGTGAAAATCAGCAAAAGCAACAGCCAACCATATTTCCATTTCATCTCTCTCATTTTTCTTTTCCAAACAAATCAAATTTATCGGTTAATTTACCTTTACGGTCGGCAATAAGCAGCTCAACCAACAACAAAATCAGTGCCATTGCCAAAAATATCTGAAACCTGTCTTCATAATCGGTAAATTGCCGTGTTTCAATTTCCTGTTTTTGTATTTTGTTAATATCGTCGAGCACCTTGCTCAGCCCGGTAGTGGCATTGTTAGCCCTTACATAAGAGCCGTCGCCGGCCGCAGCAATTTGGCGCAACATATCTTCGTTAAGCTTGGTAACCACCGTTTTACCTTGTTTGTCTTTTTTAAATCCCAGGCGGTTGCCGTTTCTGTCGTATATGGGAATAGGTGCACCGTCGGGCAAGCCCATGCCAATGGTAAAAACTTTAATTCCTTTTTCGGCTGCAGCTTTGGCAGCTCCCACGGCATCATCTTCGTGATTTTCACCGTCGGTAATAACTACAATGGCCTTGTTGTGTTTGTTATCGTCAAACGACTCTACCGCCATGTTGATGGCTTCGCCGATGGCTGTCCCCTGTGTTGGGACAATTTTGGTATCAACGGCCGAAAGAAACAGTTTGGCGGCAGCATAATCGGTGGTTAGCGGAAGCTGTTTATAAGCGTGGCCTGCAAATACCACAATACCTATTCTGTCGCCCTGTAAACGGTCCACCAGTCTGTTAATGGCCATTTTAGCCCTGTCGAGCCGGTTGGGACGAATGTCTTCGGCCAGCATGGAGTTGGAAACATCCAGCACCAAAAACAGATCGATGCCGGTTCGTTTTACCTTTTCAAGCCGCGAACCAACCTGAGGGTCGGCAATACCTACTACAAAAAATGTATATGCCGTAAGTAAAACGATGAATTTAATCAGAGGCCGGGAACCGGAAAAGCGGGGCATCAAAACCTGTATCACCTTAACATCGCCAAACCGCTTCAATGCCTTTTTCCTCCAGCTGTTCCACATAAGATAAATGCCGATGAAAACCGGAATTAACAGCAGGAGGTAAAAATATTCTGTATGTGCAAATCGTATCATTGTGTTAACTATTGCTTTTCATTTTATTTATCATTCAACCGGGTGCGTTATTAGTTCTTTACGGTATCCGTTTGAAAACCATATACCGGAGTACTATTTCCAAAACAAATAACCCGAAAGCTATCAGGGCAAAAGGCAAAAACATTTCATATTTTTTTCTGAACTCCTGGATGTCGATTTTCGACTTCTCCATCTTGTCGATCTCTTTAAAAATCGTTCTTAGTTTTGCATTTCCGGTTGCCCTGAAATATTGCCCGCCTGTTTCTATTGCAATCTTTTTTAACAGATCTTCATCAATTTGAACTTTTACCTGTTGCATTTGGGTGCCGAAAGGTGTTTGTACCGGATAGGGAGCATATCCCCTTGAACCGATGCCGATGGTATATACACGCACTCCGTAAAGTTTGGCGATTTCGGCAGCCGACATGGGGTCAACCGAACCCGAATTGTTTTCACCGTCGGTAAGCAGGATCACCACTTTTGATATGGCATCCGACTCCTGCAGGCGGCTTACGGCTGTTGCCAGTCCGTCGCCAATGGCAGTTCCGTCCTCTATCATACCGCTCTTTATCTCGCGAAACATATTGTTGATCATGGCATGATCGGTAGTAAGCGGTACCTGTGTAAAGGCTTCGCCGCTGAAAATAACCAGCCCTATTCTGTCGTCGGGTCGTTTTACAATAAATTCACGGGCAATCTCTTTGGCGGCTTCGAGACGGTCCGGTTTAAAGTCGCGGGCAAGCATACTTCCCGAAACATCAAGGGCCAGCACAATGTCGATTCCTTCAACGCTTACGTTTTTCTTTCGCGAAGTGGATTGCGGCCGGGCAACGGCAATAATCAAAAGTGCCAGTGCCAGCAATCGCAAAACAAACATGCTGTGTCTCAGCCATACTTTCGGACTTTTTATGCTTCCGTCGAAAGCACCAAGGTCGGAAAACGACATTTCAGCATCTTGTTTATTATGCCTGAACCGGTACCACACTGCCAACAGCGGTATGATAACCAGCAGATATAAATATTCGGGATTGGCCCAACTATCAATGCTAAACATTACTTATTCTCTTTTTTATCCGACAATTTCAATTTCTCATTCTCATCCTGTGTTTCAACTACCGGTTTGGTTTCCTTAACAAAATCGATACAGTGTTCCAGGCTTAAATCATTTTCAAGGGGTGTAGGTTGTGCCTTTGCAAATTTTACAAGGTCGGCAAGCTGCATCACTCCTTTAAGTTTTTCGGTGGTTTCCTGATTGATGTTGTGCACCTTCAGTTCATCCAAAATTTCATCTGAGGTCATCTCGGGAGCATCAAACCCAAAGCGGCGTTTCAGATAATTCTTCATAATATCGGTTAACGAAGAATGGTACTGTTTTACTTTACCGCTCTGCCAGACCCGTGCAAGCCGCAACTCCTCAAGTTTACGGATTGCCTCCACATCGGGTGGCGGCAACGGTTTGGGTTTGGATTTAAACAACGGCTGGTTTTTCTTCCTCCGGTTTAAATAAATAATCAGAAATACAATGGCGGCAATTACCAGCAAACCCAGTAAAATCCAAGGGAATATTTCGGCAAATGTATAAGGCTCTTCAACAGGCCCTTTAATAACTTTAAAGGGTTTGGTTGTGTCGACATCGGGAACAAAAACCTGCAAAAAGAAACTTCCCGTTACGGCATCAAAAACGGCAGTGTCATTGGGCAACCGGTATAAAATATGAAGCGGGGGTACTTCAAAGTAACCCGAATCGAAAGAAGTAATAACAAGATGTTGTTGCAGTGTTAGTTTTTGTGCATCCGTTATGGTATCAATATTTTCTTTCTTCACCACATGAATGTTTGCCGTAAGGGTATCGCCAATCAGGGGCCATTGCACCTGCGAACCTGCCGGAAGTTTAATTCCGAGGTTAACGCCAATCTGGTCACCAATCATAATGGATGAACTGTCGGCCGACAACCACGCTTCCGCCTGTTGCGAAAACCCCTGCAGTCCGTAAACAAGCAAAACAATTGTCAGGTATCGTTTCAGTTTTTTCATCACTTTTTAGCTTCTCTCTTTTTAAATAAGTTTATCAACGGTTTCACGTAATCTTTTCCCGTGTAAACCCTTGCCATATCAACTCCGTAGCGATTGAGTTTCATGTCCAGTTGGGCGGTTTTTTTAAGGGCGGTCTTTTTGAAATGTTCCCGCACCTTCCGGCTGGAAGTGTCCACCAGACGTATGTTTCCGGTTTCCGCATCACGCATCTTTACCAATCCCACATTGGGCATTTCCAGCTCGCGCTCGTCCGTTACCCTTATGGCAATCAGGTCGTGTTTGTACTTGGCAATTTGAAGTGCCTTATCAAAACCGTCATCCATAAAGTCGGAAATAATAAAGGCCGTTGAACGCTTTTTAATGACATTGGTAAGATAGCGCAGTGCTTCGGATATATTGGTACCGGTATTTTCGGCATGAAAGTCGATCAGTTCGCGGATGATTCTTAAAATATGCGACGATCCCTTTTTGGGTGGGATAAATTTTTCAATCTTGTCGCTAAAAAATATCACCCCGACTTTATCGTTGTTGTTAATGGCCGAAAACGACAAAACAGCCGCTATTTCTGTAATCAGCTCCTGTTTTAACTGTCCGCCGGTTCCAAAATAGCCCGAACCCGAAACATCAATCAGAAGCATCACCGTAAGTTCGCGTTCCTCCTCAAAGATTTTTACAAAAGGATGATTAAACCGTGCGGTAACGTTCCAGTCGATATTTCGAATATCATCGCCATACTGGTATTCGCGCACCTCACTAAAAGCCATACCCCTCCCTTTAAACACGCTGTGATATTCGCCCGAAAAAATTTGATTGGACAACCCGCGTGTTTTTATTTCAATTTTCCTAACTTTTTTAAACAGGTCCTGCGCTTCCATTTTATTGTTTTTTCATCTGAAAAATTAACTTTAATATCTCCCGGTTAAAGCGTTACATGCGGAATTGGTATAAAACCGCTCAGTTCGCAATTACCGTCTTAAGAGATACGGCTGTTAAGGTACTTCTACCGAATTAAGGATTTCGTTGATGATATCTTCGGAGGTGATGTTTTCCGCTTCGGCTTCGTAGGTAAGCCCGATACGGTGACGCATCACATCGTGGGCAATTGCCCTGATATCCTCAGGAATTACATAACCTCTTTTGCGCAGGAAGGCGTAAGCCTTGGCAGCAAGAGCCAGATTGATGGATGCCCTTGGCGATGCACCGTAGGAGATCATATTTTCAAACTGCGACAAGCGATATTCCGAAGGGTATCGCGAAGCAAAAACAATATCGGTGATGTAGTTTTCGATTTTTTCATCAAGATAAACCTCGCGAACCAACTGACGCGCGTTGATGATCTCTTTGGTTGAAAGCACCTTGTTGGTTTTTGCAAAAGAGTTGGTAATGTTTTGCCGCAGGATTATTTTTTCCTCCTCTTTTTTCGGATAGTTAATAACCACCTTTAGCATAAACCGGTCAACCTGGGCTTCCGGAAGCGGGTAGGTTCCTTCTTGTTCAATGGGGTTTTGTGTGGCCATTACAAGAAAAGGCTCGTCAAGTTTAAAGGTTTCGTCGCCAATGGTTATCTGGCGTTCCTGCATGGCTTCCAGCAGGGCTGACTGCACCTTGGCGGGCGACCGGTTAATTTCGTCGGCCAAAATAAAGTTAGCGAATATGGGGCCCTTTTTAACCACAAACTCTTCGTTTTTCTGACTGTAAATCAAGGTACCCAACAGGTCGGCAGGCAACAGGTCGGGTGTAAACTGAATACGGCTGAATTTTGCATCAACCACATTTGCCAGCGAGTTAATGGCCAGTGTTTTAGCCAAACCCGGAACCCCTTCCAGTAAAATATGTCCGTTGGCAAGCAAACCGATTAACAGTCGCTCGGTCATATGTTTCTGGCCCACAATCACCTTGTTCATTTCAAGGTAAATAAGATCAACGAATTGACTTTCTCGTTGTATTTTCTCATTTAGTTCTCTGATGTCTGTTTCAATCATTTTACCTGATTTTTTTGTTTGATGCAAATGTATTAAATAGGTAAAGTGTAATGCTGTTAACAGATGTTAAAGGAAATTTACAAATGTTAAAGGGAGGTTCAAGGTTTGAGAGTTTGACAAAGTTCAGATGTTTAGAAGTTGAAAAGTTTAGAGGTTTGAAAATTTAAGGTTTGAAAGTTTGAGGAACCGCGGAGGCGCTAAGGCGCGAAGGAAAGCTTTTCGGTTGCTTGTTGCTTGATGCTTGTTGCTTGTTGCTTGTTGCTGCCCCTCCCGCAAGCCCCAACGTCATCCCGAAGGAAGCGAACCCGAAAGCTTTCGGGGAGCGACGAGGCCCGCCCGAACGTACCGTTCGGTACGGGCGGGGATCTCCTGAGTGGCAGCCTGCCTCTCAGGCAAAAGG
>CAYNVN010000050.1:0-9291 GCA_964400655.1 uncultured Lentimicrobiaceae bacterium | reverse complement strand
ACCTGCCAGACGGGCAGGCAAATCAAAAATCTTAAATCAAAAATTTGAAATCATAAATCAAAAGTACTTGAAGTGTGGAGTGCCTAAAGTGTGGAGTGCCTAGAGTTAAAACTACGTCGTTCATTTATTTCCCCGTCATTTCGAGGGAGGTACGACCGAGAAATCCCCTACTTTAATCGACCGAACTCCCATTTGCCTAAAGGGCAGGCTGCTACTCAGGAGTTCCCCGCCCGTACCGAACGGTACGTTCGGGCAGGCCTCAGTCGTGCCTCCTTCGGAATGACAGTGGGGCTTGCGGAAGGGACAACGAACAACGAGCAACCAGCGACCAGCAACCAGCAACCAGCAACCAGCAACCAGCAACCAGCCCCAAGCAACCGAAAAGGTTTTCTTCGCGCCTCTGCGTCTTTGCGGTTCCTCAAACTTTGAACCTTCAAACCTAAAACCGCCTCGTTCATTGGTCCCAAACTAATTTTCTTCAGATATCTGTTCATCCGGTAATTCTGACTAATTTTGCAGCTTCAAAAAAATGAGCATATTATGGAAACTCCCGAAAAGGAAAAAAAATCGTTGAATTTTATTGAATCCATTATAGAAGAGGATATCCGGAACAACAAGCATCAGGGAAGAATTCATTTGCGTTTTCCCCCGGAACCCAATGGCTATTTACATATCGGACATGCCAAATCCATTTGCCTGAACTTTGGCCTTGCACAGGAGTACAACGGAAAATGCAACCTGCGCTTTGACGACACCAATCCGGTAAAGGAAGATGTGGAATATGTTGACTCCATCAAAGAAGACATCCAATGGCTGGGATTTAACTGGGACGAAGGCCCCTATTATGCCTCCGATTATTTTGACAAACTTTACCGTTGGGCCGTTAAACTCATCAAAGAGGGCAAGGCTTATGTTGATGAGCAGTCCCAGGAGGTAATCAGCGAACAAAAGGGAGTTCCGACCCGGCCCGGTATCGAAAGCCCATACCGCAACCGCCCTGTTGAAGAGAGTCTCGACCTTTTTGAACGAATGAAAAACGGCGAATTTGAAGACGGCTCAAAGGTGCTGCGTGCAAAAATTGATATGACCTCTCCCAATATGCACATGCGCGACCCCATTATGTACCGCATTCTGCACAGCGAGCACCATCGCACCGGAAACAAGTGGAATATTTACCCTATGTACGACTGGGCTCACGGACAATCGGATTTTATCGAAGGCATTACCCACTCGCTTTGCACCCTGGAGTTTGAAATCCACCGCCCGCTTTACGATTGGTTTTTAGACCAGATTGTTGAAGAAACCTACCGCCCTCGCCAGATAGAATTTGCAAGGCTTAACCTTAGTTACACCGTTATGAGCAAGCGTAAATTGCTGCAACTGGTTGAAGAGGGAATTGTTAACGGCTGGGACGATCCGCGAATGCCCACCATTTCGGGTCTTAGACGCAGGGGCTATACCCCGGAATCCATCCGTAATTTTGCCGACCGCATAGGTGTGGCCAAACGCGATAACGTTATTGATGTAGGTTTACTGGAATTTTCGGTAAGAGAACATCTCAATAAAATAACCGACCGGATGATGGCCGTTCTGAATCCGGTAAAAGTTATCATCACCAACTATCCCGAAGGAAAATCGGAAGAGGTGGAGCTGATTAACAATCCCGAAGATGAAAACAGCGGCAGCAGAATGGTTCCGTTTGGTCGCGAAATTTATATTGAGCGTGACGACTTTATGGAAGACCCGCCGAAAAAATTCTTCCGAATGGGCCCCGGACGTGAAGTTCGGCTTAAGGGTGCCTACATCGTTAAATGTGAAGATTTTAAAAAAGACGAAAACGGAAACGTAACCGAAATATATTGCACCTACGATCCCGAAACAAAAAGCGGAAGCGGTGTAACCCGCAAAGTTAAAGGAACCCTTCACTGGGTATCAACAGAACATGCCATTGATGCCGAAGTAAGGGTGTACGACCGCCTGTTCTCCGACGAAGATCCCGACGGACACAAAGACAAAGATTTCAAAGAATTTCTGAACCCCGATTCATTAAAAGCGTTAAAAAATTGCAAATTGGAACCTGCCCTGAAAACGGCAAAACCTGGTGATAAATTCCAATTCCAACGCCTCGGATATTTCTGTGTTGACCCCGACACTACCGACATCCGGCCGGTTTTTAACCGTACCGTACCATTGCGCGATAGCTGGTCGAAAAAGAAAAACAAATAAACATACCGAAACATATCAGGCAACGCTTAATCCTTTTTACCTGTCAAAAAAAATGACAAGTAAAACAAAATCCTAATTAACAAATTAAGTATGAAAAATTTTAAATTATTATTATTTGCATTTTTTTTAACAGTTTTCGCTTTTAGCCTTAATTCGGCCATTAGTGACAGCCGAAAATTAACAGAACGTGAAAAACGGGCAAAAGTTAATCGAAAAATAGATAACATCAACTATTGGGTTCAGATGGCCGAAAAAGGATACATTCCTTTCAACCCCTATACCCGTGCTGCTGAAGCAACTTTTACAGGAAGTAGCATAAAAGCCTTTAGCGTAAGAACCGATGACTCGCCGGATGTACCGGTTACGGACGAAAACTCAACCCAAAGCGAAAACTCCGCATTTGTTGATCCCAACGATAAAAATACCGTATTAAATTCCAACAACTCAACACCTAACCCCGCAAGCGATATATATGGTGCAAACGATCTCTTTTCGTTTGATGCCGGCGAAACCTGGGAAGGTGAAATTCAGGGTGCAGGCGGAAGCAACTCCGGCGACCCCACCACATCCATCGGCAGAAACGGCAGATGGTTTGTAAACTACATCGACGGCGGCACCAATTACGGCGGTATGGGTGTTTCTTATTCTGACGACAAAGGTTCAAGCTGGACAAAAGTTGTTATTGCACCCAATCCGGGCGAACTTGCCGATAAAAACCACATGTGGATAGATAACAGTCCTACCAGCCCTTACGAAGGCAATATTTATGTTTCATGGACCGATTTCGGCGGAACTAACAATTATCATGTTATGGTTGCCCATTCGTCCGACAACGGAGAAACATGGAGCACTCCGGTCGAAATCAGCAGCGTAGCCGGCAATAATTTTAGCCACGGTGTTAACCTTACAACGGGCCCCAATGGCGAAGTATATGCAGCCTGGGCAATTTATCAGGGAAGCAGCCTCACCGAAACAGCTATCGGTTTTGCCAAATCGCTGGACGGAGGTGTAACATGGAGCGGCGGGAAAGCCATTGAAAATATAAAAGGTATCAGAGACATAGGCACATCAAAAAATATGAGGGCAGCATCCTTTCCCGTTATCGAATGTGATATAAGCAATAGTGAAAATCGTGGCAACATTTACATTGTATGGCCCAATATTGGTGTTCCCGGTGTCAATACCGGCAACGATATTGATGTGTATCTTATCGGTTCTCACGATAATGGTACAACATGGAATACGCCGGTAAAAGTCAATCAGGATGAAGCAGGGCTTGGGCATGAGCACTTTTCACCATGGATTACCTGCGATCCCACAAACGGAATTATCAGTGTGATTTTTTACGACGACAGAAATGTTGGAGGAAACCAGCTGGAAACCTTTTGTGCCAATTCGGATGACGGCGGTGTAACGTGGGAAGATTTTAAAGTGAGCGATGTGTCGTTTACACCTTCTCCCATTCCGGGACTTGCCAACAGTTATTTTGGCGACTATATCGGTATTACAGCCAACGACGGGCTGGTTTATCCTTTCTGGACCGATAATCGTACGGGAAGCGCCATGACCTACACTTCACCTTATAAAACCAACCCGCTCAACAGACCATTTAACTTAACGGCCGATGTTACTTTTGAAACGGGTGCATGTAACCTTACATGGCAATATTTAACGGGTGAAGGTTTTCAGTATTTTAATATTTACAGAGATGGTGAACTGGTAAACACAACCACCGATACGGTATATACCGATAATTTACCCGATTATGATTATTATGAGTACAAAGTAACGGCCTACTACGGTGAAGATGCCGGCGAATCGGGTGCAGCAAGAATAAACACCCAATGGGGAGATGCACACATTGACGTTTCCCAAGCTTCAGTTTATCAGAAAATACTAATCGACTCAACCGAAAATCAAAGTCTGACAGTGTATAACACCGGACAACTTGATTTGGAATATACCGTATTCCCCGATTACCAGCAAACCAATGGTACGGCAGACTATTGCGAAGCCAGCGGAGGCGGTGACGAACACATCAGCAGGGTAAGGTTTGGTGATTATGTAAACGAATCACAAAGCAACCATTATGAAGACTTCACCGACCTGAACTGGAAAATGTCAAAAAATGATGTTTATCAAATATATGTTACCAACGGGAATCCTTATTCAGAAGACCAGTGCGGCATATGGATTGACTGGGACGGAAACGGTGAATTTGACGATGAACCGGTTAATGTTATCGGTACCCCGGGAAAAGGCCCCTACATGGCTGTTATTGTTCCGCCCGCTGATGCCAAAGTTGGTAAAATAAGAATGCGTATCAGGGTTACCTATACCGGCGAGGTATTGCCTTGCGGTACTACCGAATATGGCGAAGTGGAAGATTATTCAATCAATATTGCATGGTTGGAAAATACACCTGAAGAGGGAGTTATTGAACCGGGCGATTCGGCACAGATAGATTTAAGTTTTATGGCAACAGGAACCGCTCCCGGAACTTACCATGCCAACCTTAAATTCAACTCCAACGATCCCGAATTTGCTGTTAAATACATTCCGGTAACAATGGATGTTTATCAGTTTTTTGTAACCGCTTCCGCTTCTTCAAACGGAATTTGTGCCAACAAAACCGACTCTGTCAATATCACGGTTAGCACCGAAGGAACCTACGACACCCTTATCTATAACTGGGTTTCGGTTCCCGAAGGATTTACTTCCGGTCAAACATCGTTCAATGTGCTTCCGGACACCACAACATGGTATTATGTAACGGTTAGCGATACCATCGGATACGCCTATAAGGATTCTGTTTTGATTGAGGTTTATGATGTACCGGTGGTAGATTTGGGTAAAGACAGCACTTTCTGCGGACAGGACGGTACAGAGCTTGTTCTGGATGCCGGCAACCAAGGAGCAACTTACCTGTGGTCCAATGGCGAAACAACACAAACCATTACCGTTAATAAAGACAATTTTGAATACGGCGAACACAACCTGTTTGTTGATGTTACAAACGAACACGGTTGTATGGCTTCCGATACGGTATTGGTTAACCTGAAAGATTGTACCGGTATTGTAGATATAAATGATTTTATCGATATAACGATTTATCCCAACCCGGGTACAGGATTGTTTAACCTGAAACCGGATGCCGCAGATTATCAAAAGATAGACCTGTTTGTTATTGATAACAGCGGTAAAATAGTTTACCGAAAAAATGGTGTTGCAATCCAAGGTCAAAAAATAATACCGATTGACTTAACGGACAAAGCCTCGGGCGTTTACCAGTTACTAATAAGAAGTAATAACGGTATGATTAATAAAAAGCTGATTATTCGTTAAGTCGCTATTTAAATTGAGTTCGTTTTTTACAAACCCTAAAAGGTTCATCGCGCAACCTTTTAGGGTTTTCTTGTTGTCTAAAACTCGTTAATGTAATTTGTTTTCACAAATAATCATATTTAATTGTTTTAATATTAACATTTGATTAATTTTGACTTTTGTAATTCATCAAAAAAACCAGTGTCTATGAAAAAATTAATTTTTACCTTATTTGCAGCAATTTTATTTGTTGCCACGTATGGCCAGCAGATTCCGAGAGAAAATGTATTGGTTGAAATCGGAACAGGAACCGGTTGCGGTTTTTGTCCCGGTGCAGCTATGGGATTAGACGACCTTTACGCAAACGGCGACCCCGTTGCAGGTATTGAGTATCACTCCTACAACAGCAGCGACCCGTTTAACACACCGGAAGCAGCACAAAGAACTTCTTATTATGGTATTTCCGGATACCCGACAGCTCAATTTGACGGTTCCTATGATAAACATGAAGGAGGTAGTGCCAACTCAAGCCTTTATAGTACTTACAAGCCCAAAGTGGATGCCCGTATGCAGATTCCTACCTCCTTTAAAATCGAAATTTTTGGAGATCATAACGGCGATTTATGGACCATCACCATCCGGGTTACCAAAAAAGCAACCTATAACGGTACAAACCTGAAAGTTCGCTTTGCCCTTTGTGAATCGGAAATTCCTTATAACTGGCAAAACCAAACTACAATCGACCATACCGAACGTACCATGGGTGCTGCCGGAGCAGCCGGAATGGATATTGACTTTAGCACAGGGAATGAACAGGAAGTTTCTACAACCTTTAATTTCAACAGCTCATGGGTTGCCGAAAATTGCGAAGCCATCGGCTGGATTCAGGATGATCAAAACAAAGAAGTATTACACAGTATCGGTACAATGTTAAACGACCTGGTTCCTCCGGCACCAACTTTTATGGCTGACTTTGAAGGCGATCCCACCCACCTTTGCGGTATGGGTTCGGTTCAGTTTACCAATACCAGTATTGGTGACCCGATTTCCTATCACTGGTTCTTCGAAGGCGGATACCCCGACCAATCATGGGACGAGAACCCGTCAGTATTTTATCAAAACTACGGAACCTACGATGTGAAACTTATCATTTCTGACGGTACCCAGTACGATACCACTCTCAAGGTTGACTACATCAGTGTTACCGAGCCTCCAACGGCTACTTTCTCATCGGTTCCAACACTTTGTAACCAGGGCGACGATCCTTACGAATTAACACAGGGTAAACCAGAAGGCGGTGTATATAGCGGCGATTATGTTTCCGACGGAAAATATTTCCACCCCACTCAATCAGGTGTTGGTAATTTCCAGGTTATGTATAAGTACACCGATGCCGCAGGATGTGCCGATTCGGCTTATCAAACCATCACCGTTGACGAATGTGTCGGCTTAATGGAATTTGAAGACAAAGTTGGTATTGATGTATTCCCCAATCCTACCAATGGTCAGTTTATGATCAACCTCAACGCTGTTGATTTCAATAACGCCACGGTAAGAGTTGTGGATGCTCTTGGTAAAGAGGTTTATAAAGAGAACAACGTTAACATCAACGGTACCTATTCAACACAGGTTAACCTGAGTCAAAATCCACAGGGGGTTTATTTTGTTGTTGTTTCGGGCAACAGTAAAATGTACACCAAAAAAGTGATGCTGACCAAATAAACCTGTTAATTAACAAAAAATTAAAACCTGTTACTCGTTTGAGTAACAGGTTTTTTTATTTTCCGGAATTGAAAACCCCATTGTTCATTCGTTCAACAATCTCAAAAACAGCGGGACAGGTAGCGGTATTGATAAGGGTAATATCCAGCGCCTGATAAAACCGTTTACGGTCGGTGTGGGGATATTCGCGACAGGCCTTGGGGCGAACATCATAAATCATACAATAATTGTCGGGCATCAAAAAAGGGCAGGGCATCTCCTTAAAAACATAATCACCGTCTTCATCAATCCGTAAATAGGATTCAATAAATTTCCCCGGTTTAATCTTTAAATGTTTTGCCACGCGGGCAATATCGTTATCGGTAATACGCGGGCCCAGTGTTTTGCAGCAGTTGGCACATTCCAAACAGTCAATCTCCCGGAAAACCTCCTGGTGTAACGAATGAACAACATCATCAAGATTTTTCGGTTTTTTCTTTTTGAGCTTCCTGAACAATGCTTTGTGCGACGGCGCGGCCTGTTTTGCCTTTTCAGGTAAATTTTCCAATAACTGTGTCGTTCTGCTCATCGTTGTTTACTCTTTTAACAACTCTTTGGTGCTAAGCAGGCCGCAGGCAGCATCAATATCCTGCCCGCGCGAAGCCCTTATGGTAGTGGTAATTCCCTTGGCATTTAAAGCATCCTTAAACTTTATCAGCCTCTGTTCATCGGTTCCTTTTAATTCCGAACCGGGAATGTTATGATAACGAATCAGATTTATCCGGCATTTAATGCCATTCAGTAAACGGGCAAGCTGATTAACATGGCGCGGCGTATCATTCAGTCCGCCGAAAACAATGTACTCAAACGACACCCTTCTGTGACGGTCGAAAGGATATTTTTTTAATTCGTCCACAATCTCTTTAACAGGCCAGGCTTTATTAACCGGCATCAGGGCTGTTCTTTCATCATCAAAAGGATTATGGAGGCTGATGGCAAGGTGACAGGTACTGTTTTCAAGAAACTTTTTCATTTCGGGAATTATCCCGATGGTTGAAACGGTTATTTTACGTGGCGACCATTCAAAACCCCAGTCGGCGGTTAATATTTCCAGACTTTTTAAAACCTCTTCCGTATTGTCTAACGGTTCACCCATTCCCATGTAAACAAGATTGGTCAGCAACGCATTTTCGGGAATGGAAACAATTTGATTCAGTATTTCGCGTGCTGAAAGATTGGCCTGAAACCCCTGTTTTCCCGTTGCACAAAAAGAACAATTCATTTTACATCCCACCTGCGAAGAAACACACAGGGTATGACGTTTTGTTTCGGGAATGTATGCCGCTTCGATGTATCCTCCTCCGCCGGCTTTAAACAGATACTTTTTTGTTCCGTCGGCAGAGGTTTGTACCGACCTCGGAGCAACAAGCCCGGTTTCGTACTTTTCGGCCAGCATCAGCCGGGCCTTTTTCGACAGGTTCGTCATCTCTTCAAATGATGTTACCCGTTTTTTGTAAAGCCACGCCGCCAGCTGCTTTGCAGCATAGCCGGGCAAACCTGCCTGTTTGATGATAACTTGTAATTCCGATAAGGTTTTCCCGAAAAGAGGTTCTTTCATGCCGTTAGATTTTTTGCAAAGATAATTACTTGCCACAGGGAAATAACAAAAAGTTTAATTGTAGCTGATTTAACTCCGGCAGCAGTAAACGGCACTGTTTCGTATCCGGTTATCTTATCAATCCTCTATTTTTGAAGTTGTCTTTTTATTGTTTCAAAACCGGCATCTCCTTTTAACCGGCCAAAAGCTTTGTCATTCAATCGTGTAACGTCCTTAAACCCCTTATCAACAGCTTTTTGAAGCGACAATAATGCCTCTTTATCGTTATTGAGCATGGCAAAACGTTTTGCCCTGAAAAAATATACATCCGGATTTTCGGGATCGGTTTTCTCGTAAAGAATCAAATATTTATCCGCCAATTCTGTTTTTCCGGCAGCAAGCGCCTGATCGGTAAAAATATAACAAATCATACTGAGATAATT
>CAYNVN010000049.1:0-4823 GCA_964400655.1 uncultured Lentimicrobiaceae bacterium | reverse complement strand
TAATAACCAACGGGATAAGGATGTTTATTTTGGGGTTTTTGTATGTCTTGTTGCTTGTGGCTGGTTGCTTGTTGCTTGTCCCATCCCGCAAGCCCCAACGTTATCCCGAAGGAGGCATGACTGAGGCCTGCCCGAACGTACCGTTCGGTACGGGCGGGGAACTCCCCGGCATCAGCCTGCCCCTTAGGCAAAAGGAAATTCTGTCGATTATAGAAGGGGATTTCTCGGTCGTACCTCCCTCGAAATGACGGGGATGGTAGTGGAATGACGGGGTAATGAATGAACGACGTAGTTTTAACTCCAGGCACTCCAAACTTTAGGCACTCCAAACTTCAAATACTTTTGATTTATGATTGCAAATTTTTGATTTATGATTTTTGATTTGCCTGCCCCTGCCGGACAGGCAGGATTGAGATTTGGTGCTTGCGATTTGGAATTTACATTTCGGGGGCTTTGCCGAACACCACCGAACTGTCGTTTCCGCCGAAACCGAATGAGTTGGTCATAACATAGTTGATTTTTTTATATTGCACCTCCGTAACCGGTGTAAGGTTTATTTCGGGAATGGCGGTTTTGAAATTTACATTGGGAAACATTACCTGATGTTGCAGGGTTAATATGGCAAACACCGATTCAATAACTCCTGCCGCACCCAGTGTGTGGCCTGTAAATGCTTTGGTTGAGCTGAATGGCGGTACATTATTGCCGAAAAGACGTTTTATGGCTTTGCCTTCGGTAAGGTCGTTGTTTTCGGTTCCCGTTCCGTGTACGTTGATGTAATCGGTATCGTCGGGTTTTATGTCTGCAACCTTTAATGCCTTTTGCATGGATAAAAACGGTCCGTCTCCTTCGTCGGAGGTGGCGGTTTGATGGTTGGCATCGTTGGCATTTCCGTAACCGGCAAGGGTGGCGTAAATTTTCCGTCCTGCCTTTTTGGCACTTTCTTCCGTTTCCAGCACCAGAAATGCAGCACCTTCTCCAAGGTTAAGTCCGGTACGTGTTGCATCAAAGGGGCGGCAATGTTTGCGGTCGAGGATCATCAGCGTATTAAAACCGTTTAAGGTAAACCTCGACAGCGCATCTGTTCCACCAACAATTACCTGTTCCAGCAATCCGCTTTTAAGCATTTTCACTCCCAGAATCTGACTGTTAAGCGATGATGAGCAGGCTGTGCTGACGGTTGACAGAAATCCTTTGATGCCAATGGTTTCGGCAATTTTTTCGGTGCTGTCGCCGGCATGATGCATATCGATGAACTCCTGATGTCCGCCTTTTAAGAAATCTTTGTAATAAAGCTCGCTTCTGTCCATTCCGCCCACTGTTGATGCCGAAATCAATCCGGCTTTTTTGAGCTCCTTTGCCGACAGTCCTGCATCAGCTACCGCCTGTTTTGCTGCAATAATCCCGAGCAAAGCAGTACGTGTCCACGATTTTTTCGCATCAACTTCGGCTTTTTCAACAAGCTCATTGTTGGATAGTTTTATCTCGCCCATTACAAATTCATCTTTATGAACCGTGTCGAGAATGGTCAGCGGAGCGATGCCGGTTTTTTTGTTCACAAGGGAATCGAACGTTTGTTGTACATCAAGGCCAATGGCCGATACAATTCCTATTCCTGTTACAACAATATTACCGGCCATGTATAACGGGATTTATTTTTGGTGTGACTGAATGTATTCGGCAAGACTTTTAACCGAGAAAAATATCTTTTGGCCGTCCTTGGGGTTTTCTATTTTTATGCCGTATTCTTTTTCCAGCAGCACGATTAACTCAAGGGCATCAATTGAATCAAGACCCAAACCGTCACCAAACAGAGGCTCCTCGGGGTCTATTTCATCGGGCTCAACGTCTTCAAGATTAAGCTGCTCGATGATTTGTAGTTTTAGTTTTTCTATTAATTCTTCCATGGGGACAAATTTAATCAAACAATTGAATCGGCAAGCAGGAAAAAACAGTATTTAAAGCGGTTAAACTTTTTAATAAAAAAATAGATTAAGCAATGTCTTTTTTTGGTTTTTCTGTTGACTAATATTGAATGATGACAGGTGTTTTGATTCTTATGGAGCGGTAACCCAGAACATTTCCGCCAGATAATCATCGGGAGAATGATCCACCCACCCGCCGATGGCCGCTTTAATTTTGTTTCGGGCCATTAACAGTTCAATATGTTGTAAAATTATTTTTTCATCATATTTTTCGGTAATAAAAAAAGCATTTTCGCCCTTTAATTTATGCCTGATGCAAATCTCACCAATCATAATGTTGGGAAGGGTGTAAACAAAAACGGCCGGGCCCGGAAAAAAATTATTGTCATCTTTTACGCTGTTCCAATGCTCGGTGTCGGTAATATAGGTTGACCGGGCGTTGGACAAAACAACTCCTGTCTCCTCTTGGTTAAAAGTTTTATGGGGTTCATCGGCGAGCAGTATTTCGGCAGCCAGCACACCGAGTTTGCTAACCTCGTCCATTTTATAAAATTTCGGATACTTTACTTTCAGGTTTTTCCATGAGGCTTTTAAAAAATCTTTAAGCGGCAACCGGGGTTCCGTTTCAAAAAACAGTACTCCGTTTTTGAATATTTGGTTATTCCTGATGGTGATATGATTATTACTTTTAATCATCCATTTGTTTTTTAACAATTAGTGCCGCGTTGCATCCGCCAAATCCCGAAGCCATTTTAAGGCAGGTATTGAGTTCTGTTTTTTCCGTTTGTGTAATTACGTTTAAAGGTTCAACCGTTCCTGCTTTTGAAAATCCTTTGGTCTGAATTAAAATGTTGTTTTTCATTTCGTGTAACAGGGCAATGGTTTCAATAATACCGGCTGCTCCGAGGGTATGCCCCCAAAAACCTTTCAGGCTGTTAACGGGAATGTTGTTCATGTTATGCCTCGAAAGGGCAATGCTTTCCATATCATCGTTGTAGGGAGTTGCTGTTCCGTGTGCCGAAATATGGTCGGTTTCATGCGGATTTATTCCCGCCTCTTGCAGGGCCTTTTTTATGGCAATGTACGAACCTTCACCTGTTCGTGACGGCCCCGATATATGGTTGGCATCGTTGGCGGTGGCCCCTCCTGCAAAAACAAATGATTTTTTATGCTTGCCGGGACGAACCGACATTACAACGGTTCCCGCTGCTTCACCAAGCGAGAGCCCGTCGCGATTAGCGTCAAAAGGTTTGCAGGGTTCGGGACTGAGTGAGTGAAACGACATAAAACCACTTAAAACAAACCGGCTTACAATATCGCCACCCGTAACTATTATGTTTTCATAAAGGTCGTTTTGAAGGAGCATGGCAGCGGTGTTAATGGCCATTACACCTGAAATGCAGGCGTTGGAAATAACCAAAGGCTTGTTCGGGTTTCCGAAATATGCGGCTATTGTATCTCCCAGTTTCCACAGATAAACCCTGTTTTTTTCGTATTTTGCGGCAAGAGATTCATCCAAAAGGTCGATGTTTCCCTTGGTGGTTGACAAAACAATTAGTGTTTTTGAAGAGCTAATATCAACACCGGTATTTTTTATAGCATCTTCCACCGAAAGTATCAGCATCTTCTCCAAAAGTGTGTATTGGTTATCGGGGAAAAGGGTTTGTAATTTATTCCGGTTAACCATGGATGCAATGAAAGGCTCGGGATAAAGTTCGGGATTGGTTATTCTTTTTATGCCTGTAACGCCGTTTTTTAGCTGTTCGAAATTTCCGGAAGCGGTAAATCCGAGGGAAGAGATAATATTATCGCCAATAAAAAAAACTTTTTTCATCACGCCTCCGGTAGTCCCATTTTTCGTTTCCATTCCAAAGCAAATTCGGGCGGATAGAGTAGCATTTCATAGTCGAGATCGATAAATACCTGTGTTGTGGTTGCGGTGGCAATAAGCTCGTTGTTGCTTTTGCGGAGAATACGGTATTTAAAAACCAGTTTGGCCGCCCGCTGGTCGATGTATTCGGTTTCCACAATTATGGTTTCGCCATATTTAACCTGGCGTTTAAAATTGATGTCCATATTGACCACCGGGGCCATTACGTTGTTTGAATATATATCGAGGTATGAAATGCCAAACCGCTTTCCAAACGACTCACGGCCTTCCTCCAAATATTTTACATAGTTTCCGTGCCATACAATGGCCATTGAATCCACTTCGCTAAACCGTATGGTTATCTCTTTTCTGTCGATGAGTTGTTTGCTCATATCGTCGTTTTATGGAGCGCAAAGTTACTGTAAAAATCGAATCGCTAATATTTTATTTTGAACGGCAGGTTTGATGGTTAAGGTTTGGAAGTTTGAGGTTTGGAAGTTTGAACCGCTAAGACGTTAAGGCGCGAGGGAAACCTTTTTGGTTGCTTGTTGCTTGTTGCTTGTTGCTTGTTGCTTGTTACCCCTTCCGCAAAGCCCTCCGTCACCCCGAAGGAGGCACGACTGAGGCCCGCCCGAACGCTAAACGCCAAACGCTGAACGCTAAACTTTAGGCACTTTCGATTTATGATTGCAAATTTTTGATTTATGATTTTTGATTTGCCTGCCCGTCCGGCAGGCGGGCCTGCTACTCCCGCACGGTATGCCGTCACCCCGAAGGAGGCACGACTGAGGCCCGCCCGAACGTACCGTTCGGTACGGGCGGGAATCTCCTCAGTATCATCCTGCCCCTTAGGCAAAAGGTAATTCGGTCGATTAAAGTAGGGGATTTCTCGGTCGTGCCTCCCTCGAAATGACGAGTTTATAAATGAACGACGTAGTTTTGGGTTTTTTGTTTTTGGTATTGAAATTTGATTGAAATTTGGTGCTTGTTATTTGAAATTTACACCAAGTACTCCAAACTTTAGTGCA
>CAYNVN010000048.1:0-27960 GCA_964400655.1 uncultured Lentimicrobiaceae bacterium | reverse complement strand
GAATCGTTTGGTGCAGGTGTTTGGTCGCAATTGAGTCAATTGGGATATTCCAACGGTTTTATGGGAACCGGCCTTTACAAATCAACCGATGGTGAAAATTTTGAATTAATTGATGCCACTAAGCCTCAGGCAAACAATGCTACTGGCGACTGGGCATATATTAATGCCATTGAGGTTGATGGAAACGGCAGGTTATATGCTGCAACCAATACAGGAATAAAATATTCTGATGATGACGGTAATACATGGAAAACAGCAAAGGATGACCAGGGTAACGAACTTTCCGGAAATTCATATGATGTAAAAACAGCCGGTAGCACGGTTGTCACTACGGTAGATAATCAATGTTTCATTTCCTCAGGTGATGCTGAACAGTTTGTCAATCATTCAACCGGAGAAGTTGATCAATTACCCGTTGGAGGTGAAGTGAGAAGAATTGAATTTGCCGTAGCTCCGTCAGACAATAACATTATTTATGCAAGTCTGATAAATAATAACGGTTATTTAAAAGGTGTGTATCGTAGTGAAAATGCCGGCGATACATGGAGTGTAATACTGCCCGAAACCAATTCGGTAATTATTTTTTGGGGTGGTGGCGAATATTATAACACCATAACGGTTTTTCCAAACGATCCGGATAAAGTGCTTCTCGGCGGTTACGACCTTTGGGTTGGATTTAAAACCAATGATACGGGATTGTTCTTTTGGGAACAAAAATCATCATCGTTTACCTCACCGTTTTCACCTGATTATTTAGGTGAAATGAGCCATGTTTATGTGTTCAGACCCGGTCATGCAAATCAGTTTTTAGCGGGAACAAGCCAGGGTATATTTAAAGGTCAATACTCGGGCAATGAATATACTTATCAGCCTGCCAACCTTAAATACTATACAACACAGTTTTATCGTGTTGCCAACTCAGGTATTGGAAATTATGTTATTGGCGGTGCTCAGGAAAACGGCGTGCTTTTAATTTCCAATCAAACAAACTCACCGGGATATGCCAATCATATTTCTTCAAATTACGGATGTGATGGGGCAGTTTCGTTAATTAATCCTGATGTTATTGTATTTAGTTCTGTCAGTGGTAACATTTTCCGTTCGGAAGACAGGGGCGAAAACGTTTCCACACAATTTTTAACAGGTGACATTAAAAATCCCAACGCTTTCATTACCCCCATTGCTCTTTGGGAAAGTTTTGATAATGAAAACAGTCGTGATTCGTTGTGGTATCATGCCCAAAAAGCCATTCCCGCCGGAACCGCAATTACCATCAGAAGTGCAAACAGTGGTTATCCGTTTAGTTACACTGTTTCACAGGATATGCAGGAAGGCGATTCGGTACAGGTTGTTGATCCGATTTCTTCACGGCTTTTTATTGCAGTAGATGGTGCAGTATTTATGACCAAAGAACTTCATCTGTTTGGGAAAACACCGCAGTGGTTTGAAGTTGCTAACGGCTCGGTTGGTTTTACAGGCCAACCCAATGCAATAGCCTATTCAGCCGATTGTAATCACCTGTGGGTTGGAACCATCGATGGAAATATCTATCGTATCTCCAATCTTGCTTTAGCTTACAATAAAGAGCTGGCCGATGTTAATGAGCCAACTTGTATTGTTGCCAATTCTTCTTTCCAGATTAACGATCCGTCAACCGGCGACCCTATAACCCAGGCCGTAACATCTATTTCGGTTGACCCCGAAGATCCGGCAAAAGTGATGGTTACATTTGCCAATTACGGAAACGATAATTATATTTTCTACACTACAAATGCGCTTGATGAATCACCGCTGTTTGAATCAAAGCAGGGTAATCTTCCAAAAATGCCGGTTTATGCTTCAGTTATTGAAATGTCAAACAGTAATATGGCAATCATTGGTACCGAAAAGGGAGTTTTTGTAACCAACAATCTTTCATCTGCTTCACCCGAGTGGAAATTTGAATCTGACTACATGGGTAAAGTTCCGGTATATGACATCAGGCAACAAATAACGGCACAACCAAAAGTGACCCTTGAACTGATCAATGGCATCGATACAACGATTCTTGTTTATCCGGGTGCTACCAATTACGGTTCTCTTTACGCTGCAACGTATGGAAGAGGTATTGTACGAAGCGATACTTACAGATTACCTGTAGGGATTGATGAGTTTTTCGTCAATAATCTTGACAATTCAACAGCATCGTTAAAAGTTTATCCAAACCCTGTTAAAAATACGGTTTATTTTGAGTTTGAAACCGCAAAAGCTGAAACAGCCCGTGTTTATATATACAATCAGGCAGGTATGCTAATGGCCACTCAAAACGTTGTTCTTAACAACGGCAACAATAGAACGGGCATTGATGTTTCAAACCTGTCAACAGGCTCCTATATTATTAAGGTGATAAAAGGAACAGAAATGAGAATCCAGAAATTTGTTAAATTATAGAAACCTCAATTATAGAAAAACCTTTTTGATATGAAAAATATTTATTTATTAGCTTTTACATTATTGATGTCCGTTTCGGTATCGTTTGGGCAAAGCAGGGTGTATGCTCCCGAATTGCAATATCCCGAAAACGGTGCTGTTGACCAAATGCCGGAAGTAGAATTAAACTGGAATGCTGTTACGGGCAGCGGAATGGTTATACAATACGAAGTGCAAATTTCAACAGATGAGGCTTTTACAAATCCGGTTGAATTTCCGCTTACGGAAGTAACCGCACTGGATGCTCCGGGACTGATGTTTGGTGCAGTATATTATTGGCGTGTCAGGGCTCATGATGGCGATGAGGTATCTGACTGGTCGGAAATATGGTCGTTTTCCGTTTTAAATGCAGTTGATGTTTACAGCCCTGCCGACGGAAGTGAAGTTAACCCCGAAGTTGATATTATGTGGCGGCCTGTTACCGGTGTCGATTTTTATGAAATTATGGTGGATACCTCTTATTCCTGGACACAGGCTTTTCCGGGTTTTGCTACCACCATTAAAGCAACTTTTGTTGTAGATGCCAATAATTATGGAGGAGTTGGAGAAGACGGTTTGATTTTTTATTACGACGGAGAATGGAAAATCGCTGAATCGGGAACCACTAAAGACCTGCTTGGTGTTTATTTTGTTGATGCCGACAATGGTTGGGCTGTGGGAAAAACCGGTACGGTTTTGCATTACGACGGAACATCATGGACAACTGTTGATGTAGGTGCAACAAAAGATTTGAATGCTGTTTATTTTGCCGATGCCAATAATGGCTGGGTTGTTGGCAAAAGCGGTGTAATCTATTATTACAACGGAGCTGAGTGGACCCAGCAGGATGCCGGAACCACAAAAGATTTTAATGCCGTTTGGGCGATTTCTTCAACCGATGTATGGGCTGCCGGAAAATCAGGTACCATTGCACATTATGATGGCTCGGCATGGACTTCCGATACTCCCGGTTCTAAAGATTTTATGAGCTTGTGGTTTAATTCGGCAACCGATGGCTGGGCTGTTGGTAAAAGCGGACGTGTTGCACATTACGACGGAACCGAATGGACTGAAGAGACTACCGGAATTTCCAAAGTGTTTTATGGAGTGGCTTTTAACGGAACCGAAGGGTATATTGTCGGTCAAACCGGAACCATGATGCAATACGATGGAAGCAGCTGGAAAAAAGTTACTTCCGGAACCAATAGTGATATTAACGGGATATGGTTTGCTGAAGGTACCGGATTTTTGGGTGGTAAATATGGTGCTGCTTATACTTATTCAGGAGGCGGTTTTGACAGCCCCTATAAAAAGATTTATAAAGTTGACGGAAGCCTGACATCATTGAATCTGACCAACCTCTTTTTCGGAAGTACCTATTATTATAAAGTGAGAATGGGACACAGCAATGATACCTGTGTGTGGGGAGCCCCTGTTTCGTTCAGGGTACAACGTTCACCCGAGCTAAAATCTCCTTCAAACGGAACATCCAACATCGCATTAAAGACTTTATTAAACTGGTATGAATTTGAAGGCATTCACAGATATAATGTTCAAATATCAGACAATGCCGAATTTGCGGGTGCTTATACCTATTCTTCCGATAGTACCTCCTACATGTTGGCAGGAATGGGATTCGGTAAACAGTATTATTGGCATGTTAAAGCATTGCAGGCTACCGATGAGTCCGATTGGTCTGAAACATGGAGTTTTACCACTGTAAATTCAGTAAATTTGGTTGCTCCGGCCGATGGTATTACCGACGTTAATACCTGTCCTTTACTGGAGTGGGAAGCTATTCCGGGTGTATCGGAATATGAGGTTTGGTTCGATATTGATGAAAATTTCACCAATCCCTTATCAAAAATTGAATCCAATTCGGCAAGTCAGTGCCAGTCGCAGTTGGAAAAAGGAACCGATTATTATTGGAAAGTCAGAGCTATTGTTGCCCTTGATACTTCCGACTGGAGTCCTGTGTGGAAGTTTACCACCGAAAGCGGCACCGGTATTGATGAGATGGTAAGCCTCTCCTCTGTTTCGGTATATCCCAACCCGTCAAACGGAAGCTTTACGGTTCAAACCAACAGCCTGGTAAATGATGAGATATCTATTCAGGTTGTTGATATTACAGGCAAAATTATTTATACCGAACCGGTATCGTTAACCATCGGTAAAAATAGTTTTGATATCAATCTTACGGGTTTATCTTCGGGATATTATCAGGTGAACCTGAGAAAAGGTAACTCGGTTATCACAAAAAAACTGATGATAAAATAATCATTAATCAATAATTGAATTTAAGGGCTGTCCGGAAAATTTTCAGACGGCCCTTTTTTTATGCCGAAACAAAGTATAAACATGGTTGTTAGAAAATAACAATACATTTTTTATGTATTTTTGATACCATTGTTTCATTAAAATGTCGGATTATGGTACCAAAAATCACCACCCTCAGCGGATATTTACATGAATATCAGAAAAGCGTTGCCAATCCTACCGGATTTTGGGCAAATATTGCAGAAACATTTTACTGGCGTAAAAAATGGGATTCGGTGTTGGAGTGGGATTTTCATGACCCGAAGGTTGAATGGTTTAAAGGCGGGAAACTGAATATTACGGAAAATATTTTTGAAAGAAATCTTTTTTTATTGGGCAACCAGCCGGCAATAATTTGGGAGCCCAACGACCCGAAAGAAGCGGTAAGGACTTTTACATACAACGAGCTTTTTGCCGAAGTTAAGAAGTTTGCCAATGTTTTAAAAAGCCACGGGGTGCGTAAGGGCGACAGGGTGGCTATGTATATGCCAATGATTCCCGAGCTTACCATTGCCATGTTGGCGTGTGCCCGTATAGGTGCCATTCATTCGGTGGTGTTTGCCGGTTTTTCGGCCAAAGCGCTTGCCGAACGAATTATTGATGCCGAAGCAAAGGTGTTGGTTACGGCTGACGGCGGATACCGTGCGCAAAAAACCATTAATTTAAAAGATACGGCCGATGAAGCACTGAAAGATTGTTCTTCCGTTTCGTCAACCATTGTTGTTAAACGTACCGGACAGACAATAAATTGGCATGTTAAACGTGATTATTGGTGGCATGATGAAATGGCAACTGCTGTTGATGATGCACCGGCAGAGATAATGGATGCCGAAGATCCGTTGTATATCCTTTACACCAGCGGCTCTACCGGACGGCCCAAAGGGGTGCTGCATACCACAGGCGGGTATATGGTTTATACCGCTTATACCTTCCGCAATGTGTTCCAGTACAGTTCGGGTGATATCTTTTTTTGTGCTGCCGATATAGGCTGGGTTACAGGACATTCGTATATTGTTTACGGACCGTTGCTTGAGGGGGCAACCTCGGTAATGTTTGAAGGCATTCCCACCTATCCCGATGCCGGACGTTACTGGGACATCATAAAAAAACATAAAGTAAATCAGTTTTACACTTCCCCTACTGCAATTCGTTCGCTGATAGCACAGGGTCAGGAGTGGGTTCAGGATTTAGACCTTACCGATACTTTAAGGGTGCTCGGTACGGTGGGTGAACCTATAAACGAAGAGGCCTGGCACTGGTATCACGACCATGTGGGAAATAACAAATGCCCCATTGTTGATACATGGTGGCAAACCGAAACAGGCGGTATTATGATATCGGCCATTGCAGGAGTAATTCCTACCAAACCGGCTTTTGCCAGTTTACCCCTGCCCGGTATTCAGCCCCAAATTGTTGATGCCGACGGAAAACGGTTGTGTGGCAAGGGAGTACAGGGAAATCTCTGCATTAAGTTTCCGTGGCCCGGTATGGCACGTACCCACTGGGGCGACCATGAACGTTATGTGCAGTCCTATTTCAGTCAATATAAAGGATTGTATTTTACAGGCGACGGGGTAAAACGGGATGAAGACGGTTATTACAGGATTCTGGGACGGATGGATGATGTGATTAATGTATCGGGACACCGGCTGGGAACCGCTGAAATAGAGAATGCCATTAACGAGCATCCTTTGGTTTCCGAATCGGCAGTGGTGGGCTTTCCCCACGAAATTAAGGGACAGGGTATTTATGCTTATGTGGTATGTACCGATATTCCCGAAGGTGCCGAAGAGGAGTTGAAAAACTCCATTAAAAAAGGAGTTAGCAGGATGATTAGCCCCATAGCACGTCCCGATCAAATTCAGTTTGTAAGCGGATTACCCAAAACACGATCGGGTAAAATCATGCGCCGTATCCTTAAAAAGGTGGCATCAGGTTCCGATGATTATGGTGATATATCAACACTTACCAATCCCGAAATTGTTGGTGAAATTATTGAAGGAAAAAAATCGTAACAAAAACAGGGGGGGTAAATTAATATTTGTTGTATCGTTTCCCCCAGGAGAAGGTAAGGTAAAGTGTTGGGTAAAACATTTTTGACTGGTTGTACATTATGGTTAATCCCGTTGGAAGTACATCCATGGCAGCGCCAACTTCCAGTGTTTTTATTTTGGCATGGTCTTTTGAATAGTCAAAGCTAAGGCCTGTTTTAAGATAGAGGCCGGGATGTACCGTAATTTCGTTAAGGCCTTTTGAAAAAGGGGCACGTCCGTAAATATCATCCCATTGGGGATTGGCGTTAAATTTTTCGGGGACAATATCATAATTGTAAATGCCAGGCGATACCTCATAAAAATACATCACATACAAATAGTAGGGCTTGGCCAGCCCCAGCGTAAATCCGCCTCCGTATATCCATCTGACCTCAATGCCGCCCCAGTAAGGTTTGTGATTTAACTGTTTTTTCCAAAACATGCCAAAGTGTAAAACACAGGCATCGTTCATCTTTCCATAAACATAACCTCTGGCATTGCTGAAATAGGAGTTGATTAGTTTGACCTGTTTCCACGAACGCAGTGTCTGGAATTCAATTTCAAAAACACGACTTTTAAAAATAGATAACCGTTTTCCCCATTGAAATTTCGCTCCCAAACCCATGCTGTGAGCGGTAACACCATACGAATGTTGATATTTATAGAGGATTTTTATTTCGGTTGAATCGGCATATTCAGTGTCGAACTGTGCAAAAGATTTAACTCCCGTGAACAGGAAGAATGCGAACACTATAATATTTATGTATCTGAACATGCACGATTAACATACGAAAACCAAGCCAAAAAAACCGGCTTGCCGTTTTAATAAAGATAAAATACCGGTAAATTAATATTTTACTTCTTTTTGATATTTGTGAGCTTCACCATAGGCAGCACAACTGCTTGATGACTTACATGAACTCATAATAACAATGGTAAATAAAAATAAAGAGACAAAAATCAATATTTTTTTCATAATTTTATAAAATTACTTTTTGCAATTTGCACTGACAAAAATAACAGAGATTTTAAATATACAACAAATATTATCCTGTTTTTTGTTAACCATTAAATACAGATACACAAATGACAACAAATAACAGCAATACGGTTGCTCCAAAAATAGAAGAAAGCTGGAAATTTGCACTTGAGGATGAATTTAACTCGGAATATTTTAAAAACCTGATTCAGTTTGTAAAGGAAGAGGTAACACATCATACCGTTTATCCGGCAGGTAAAAATATCTTTGCCGCTTTTAACCATACTCCTTTAACAGCGGTAAGGGTTGTGTTACTGGGTCAGGACCCCTATCACGGGCCGGGTCAGGCACACGGGTTGTGCTTTTCGGTTCCCGACGGAGTACCGTTTCCGCCTTCGTTAAACAATATTTTTAAAGAGCTGCACAACGACCTCGGGATACCCATACCCGGTTCTGGAAACCTTACCAAATGGGCCCGGCAGGGAGTAATGCTGCTCAATGCAACTTTAACGGTACGGCAACACGAAGCAGGTTCGCATCAGGGCAGGGGATGGGAACGGTTTACCGATCAGGTGATCAGCACCATCTCCGATTTGCGTGCAGGTGTTGTGTTTTTACTTTGGGGCCGATATGCCCAAAACAAAGAGACGTTAATAGATACCAACAAACACCTGGTGCTCAAAGCCCCTCATCCTTCTCCGCTTTCGGCACACCGGGGTTTTTTCGGCTGTAAACATTTTTCTAAAACCAATCAATATTTTCGCGAAAACGGACTGCCTGAAATCGACTGGAGCCTTTGATATTGTTAAAAAAACAAGTGCTGGGTTTAATTATGTATCTTTGGCTCTAATTTTTTAAAAAATTTATTTGTATGAGAAAGATTTATTTACTTGTATTAGTTTCGTTATTTACGGCAGCTAATCTCTTTGCAGGCGGATATCAGGTTCGTTTGCAGGGAAATAAACAAACCGGTTTCGGTTTGATTGGAACTCCGTTGAACATGGGTGCAAGCAGCATGTTTTATAACCCCGGAGCATTATCGTTTGCCGACAAAACCTGGAACTTTGAAGTGGGTGCAAGCGGAATTATGTCGTATGTTACCTATGAAAGGGAAAACAGCGATTATCAGGCAGAAACCGATAATCCGTTAGGAACACCATTTTATTTTTACGGTTCCGGTAAAATTAACAAACTTGTTTCTGTGGGACTTGCCATTTATACCCCATACGGAAGTACTTCAAAATGGGACCCGCAGTGGGCCGGTAAATATCTGATTCAGGATATTTCGCTAAAAGCAATCTATTTTCAGCCCACCGTTTCATTCAATATTAACGATGTTTTCGGTATTGGTGTGGGTTTTATTTATACCAGCGGAAGTGTTGAATTAAACAAAGCTTTGAATTACGGAGATAATTCATCTGTTTCGCTTGATGGAAGTTCAGGTGGTTTCGGTTTTAATATAGGTTTGTATTTTAAAGCCTCCGACCGGCTGAGCGTTGGTGTTGATTACCGTTCAAAAATAACCATGAGTGTTGAAGATGGTGATGCCACCTTTACGGTTCCTCCGGCATTGTCGGGCGTTATTCCTGAAAACAATAAATTTAGTGCCGAACTACCTTTGCCGGCTAATCTCGATTTTGGTATCTCGTTTATGGCAACCGACAAACTTCAGCTTGCCTTTGAGCTTGACTGGGTAATGTGGAGTACCTATCAAAACCTGACATTTGAATTTGAAGAACAGGGTGAACTACTTAATTCAACCAACCCGAGAGATTATAAAGATTCGTTTATTCCGCGCCTTGGTGCCGAATACAAGTTGTTTGACAATTTATGTTTGCGTGCAGGCCTCTATTATGATGCAACACCTACCAACGAAGAATATTTCTCGCCCGAAACCGTTAGTCTGAACACATTTGCTTATACATTGGGATTGTCGTGGGAGCCGCTGGAGTTTATGAGTGTTGATGTTTCTTATTTGCAAACATTCGGACAGCAATCGTATAAAACGTATAAACCGGATAATTTTAGCGGCACATATAAATCGGCTGCTTATATCCCGGGATTGGGTTTGACATTTAAATTTTAATATTAAGGAGAAATAACTATGAAAACAAGATATATATTTTATGTGGCCATTTTAGCATTTTTGGCCTCGTGTCAACCGGAAATAAAAGAGTTTACTCCCAGTTCGGGTGATGTTGATTTTTCATCCTATGTGGCGGTTGGTAATTCATTAACGGCCGGATATTCTGATGGAGCACTTTATAAAAGCGGACAGGAAGCAGGATGGGCCAATATCCTTGCTCAGCAATTAAAAACCGTTGGTATGCAGGGTGAGTTTAAAATTCCTTATATGCCCAACGACCTTGGAGTGGGTTTTTCGGGCGGTGTACCGGTAACCAAACGGGTAATGGGTTATTCAACCGATTGTTTTGGTAATACATCGCTGGGCCCTGTTTTGGCTGACCCCAATGCCAATCCTGTTGACCTGATGACCGAATTAATTAAATCGGTAGCTGCCGAAGGCCCCTATAATAATATAGGAGTTCCGGGTATTAAAGTAAGCCATTTGCTCTATCCCGGACTGGGTGCGTTAAACCCTTATTACGGAAGATTTGCCGTTAATCCGCTTGCTGATATTTTGATTAATGAAGCAGACAGGGTTAATCCCACTTTTTTCAGCCTTTGGGTTGGAAACAATGATGTTTTGGGTTATTCAACTTCGGGAGGTGTGGGCGATACCATTACATCTCCTGCGCTGTTTACCTTGGCTTATACAGCTGTAATTAACCACCTTTTGTCGTTAACCGATAAAGGGGTGTTAGCCAATATTCCCGATGTAACGGCCATTCCGTTTTTTGTAACGGTACCCTATAACCCGATTACTTTAACGCGTCAGGGACAGGTTGATTCATTAAATTACGGTTATACACCATACAACCAGTTAATGGAAGCAAACGGGCTTCCCTACCGCATTAACTTTCAGTTAGGAAGCAATCCTTTGGTTATTTACGATAAAGATATGCCTTTACCGGATGCTTACGCACAGTTTAAGTTCAGACAGATAAAAGAAGACGAGCTGGTAACACTGGTTGTGCCGCAGGATTCCATTAAGTGTGCTTACTGGGGAACTTTAAAGCCGGTTCCCGACCAGTATGTACTTACCGAAAGCGAAATTGCCAAAGTACGCGAAGCAACAGCAGCTTACAACAGTACCATTGAAACCATTGCCGAACAAAACAACCTCGCTTTTGTGGATATGGCCGCTTATATGAATCAATTACGCGACAATGGAATTGTTGTTGACGGGGTAACTTTTACCAATAAATATGTTACGGGCAACGCATTTTCTACCGACGGAGTACATCTTACCCCGCAGGGAAATGCTTTAATTGCCAATCTGTTTATTGATGCCATTAATACAAAATACGGCTCTAACATACCTCATGTGGCTGTATCGGAGTACAACCCCCTGATACTACCTTAACAGGCTTAAGGGTAAAAAATAAAAAAGGCAGGAAGAGAACGCTTCCTGCCTTTTTTATTTACGGTTATTTTTTTCCGCTTAATAAATTAGTGATAAAGCGCCTGTAAAACTTACATTAAAATAAAAACGGAATATTAAAGGTGCCGGGGGTAGAGGTTATCTATTTATCAGAAGTGCGGCAACATCGCTAAAACTGTATAACCCGAACATTTCGCCTGCCGTAACGAGAATAACCACAACAATTACCCATTTAACAAATTCAACACCTTTTTTAACGGCCATTCGCGATGCAATAAGGGCACCCGTTACGCTTCCAATGGAAAGTACCAGTCCGTAAAGCCAGTTTACCTGATCGTAATATAAAAATATTAACAGCGTAAACGGTGCGTAAGCCAGCACAACAAATACTTTAACGGCATTGGCTTTTACCAAATCGAAACCTGCACCAAGCACAATGCCTGCCAAAAGAAAATACCCGACACCCATATGAATAAAGCCTCCGTATATTCCAATAAAAAAGAAAACAAGGTAAATTTTCCATGTCAGTGGTTTTTCAACCAACTCTTTTCTTCCGTAGATATATTTTTGAGGCTTGTACAAAATGAATACAAGCATAATTAGCATAATAACCCCGATGGCCGTTTCAAAAATATCTTCACGAATATCAACGGCTATCCACGATCCCAGTAACGAACCGATTATTGCCGGAATAGAAAGGTAAACGGATTTTCGCAGTGGCAGGATGTTTTGTTGTTTAAAGCTGGTAGTGGCGGTAAGGGTTTGTATGGTAATGGCGATACGGTTGGTGCCGTTGGCAAGGGTAGGGGGGAGCCCGAGCATCATCAGCACACTAAGAGATACAATGCTGCCGCCGCCCGCCAGCGTATTGACAAATCCTACAATAAGGCCGGCAACTATGAGGATAATAATTTCGCCCCACTCCATTTTACCGGGTTACTAAAAGGTTGGCCAATGCTTTAAAAAGGTCTTCGGGTTTAAACGGTTTTGAGATGTAACCATCCATTCCGGCCGCAATACATTTTTCAGCATCACCTCTCATGGCATTAGCGGTAAGTGCTATTATGGGTGTATGGATGTTGTTTTTTTTGGTCATTTCAATTTTTCGTATCTCGCGGGTGGCATCGTAACCATCCATTACCGGCATCTGAATATCCATTAATATAATATCGAACGATTTTTTCCGGAACAGTTCTACCGCTTCTTTCCCGTTGTTTGCCAGAGTTACTGTTAATCCTGCTTTTTGAAGACTGAATGAGGTGATTTTTTGATTAATCAGGTTGTCTTCAACCACAAGGATGGTGGCGTTTTGTGCTTTAAAGTCGGGTATCTGTTCTTTGTTGTCGGGTTTGTTTTCGTTTTCAGGCTGTTTACCTTTTTTAAATTTAGCGGTAAACCAAAACAGCGAACCTTTTCCCTGGTCGCTAACCATTCCTATTTCACCCTCCATCATCTCAACAAGCCGTTTTGAAATGGCCAGCCCCAACCCGGTTCCGCTGTACTGTTTGGTTGATGAGGCATCGAGTTGCGAGAAGGTTTGAAACAGTTTTTTCTCTTTTTCTTTAGGAATGCCTATTCCCGTATCTTTAACCGATACCTTAATGGTATAGTGCTCTGTTTCTTGTTTTAAAAGATTTACATTTATTTTAACATAACCTTCGTCGGTAAATTTAACCGCATTGTTTACAAGGTTTAAAATAATTTGTTTCAGTCTGTATTCATCGCCGTTTACGTACTTTGGCACGTCGTCGTCGATGTGGCATGATATCAGCAGTCCTTTTTCTTCGGCTTTTAGCGATAAAATATTTTTTATCTCGCGGAAAGGTTTTGCCAGTTCAAAATCTTTGTTGATAAAGCTGATTTTGCCGGCTTCAATTTTTGAAAAATCCAGAATGTCGTTGATTAATACCAGCAGGTTGTCGCCCGATGAAATAATAATGTCAACAAATTCCTGTTGTTTATTGGTAAGTTTTGTGCCCTTTAAAATTTGAGACATGCCTATGATGCCGTTGAGCGGTGTTCTTATCTCGTGGCTCATATTTGCCAAAAACCGGCTTTTGGCTTTGGTGCCTTCTTCGGCCAGTATTTTGGCTTTTTTAAGCTGATCTTCATATTTTTTGGTTGCGGTTATATCCCACGATACACCTATTAAACCGATGATTTGATTTTTACTGTTTTTAACCGGTGCCAAATTGGTATTAAGCCATATAAGGCGGCCGTCTTTTTCGATTTTTTCAGATATGTTGTATTGCGGAATGCCTTCGGTTAAAACACTTTCTTCGTACGACGAGTAATTGTAAAAATGTTTGTGCGAAAGAGAGAGGTCTTTTAAGGTTTTTCCGATAATTTCATTTTGAGGAAGGTTGATAAAATCGACAAAAGATTTATTGACAATTACATATTTGTATTCGCGGTCTTTAAAAAAAACAAATGCGGGAATGGTATTCAAAAGGGTGTTTAACTCATCGGCCCTAACGCGCAGTTCTTCCATAACCTTTTTCAGGTCGTCGGAGGTTTTGACAAGAAGCGAATTGATTACATTTTTGTCTTTCAGATATTTTTTTATCTGGAAGTCCTTCAGCTTATCTGATTGCTTGATTTTGAAGATATCGGAAAGGATGGATGATTTTTGTTTTTCAAATTCATCAAAACTATTAATCTGCTTTATTTTATCAAATAAATCATCAATTATTTTTGTCATATCAACTACGCTAAATCTTTTAATGAAACCAGGGTGTAGGTCTGATTATAAAAATCGCAAACTTTACCGGGGTTGGTACCTATTTCGCCATAGGTAAAAAATCCGGCTACGGGAGCGTTCCATTTTTCGGTAATCAAATTAATTTCTTCTTCTACCATGGGGCCCAGTGCAAGGTGCCGGGCAATACATGAAAACAGTAAAAACATATCGGCATCGGGGTTGTTTTCGGCAAAAGCCAGTACTTTTGATTTGGTACTTTCAATAACATCAAATCCGGGCGAGCTGGAAAACATTACCGTGCTGCCCTGTGGTACGGAGCCTGCAAACAAAAGGCTTCTCTTCTCTTTGTCAATACCCGTTACGGCCCTGAGCGCGTCAATATTGTTTTCGCGTTTTATCAATAACGGATATTCAAGGCCGATGGCAGGCATGTCGTCAATGCTGATGCTAAGATATTCGAGATAAACATCCAGCGCCGCTTTATCGTTAATGGTATATACCACATTGCCTTCCGATTTGGTAATGATCAGGTTCATTCCCAGTCCTACCCAGCCCGATGTAGCTATCCCCGAAAGCTGTATTTTGCTGCTGTCGAATATTAAAGCCATGGTTCCGTTATCGGAAACCGTTGTTTCATTAAAAACAAAAGTTTGTTGAAATTTTCCGTCGTCGCCGGCCAATCCGCCGAACATAACAAGGTCGGTACCGGCAACCGATTTGATGCCCTCCACCAGCCGCTGACCGTCGAGGTCCAGTCCGCTGCCGCCAATAATAACCGAAGGTTTATCAAAAGCTCCTTTGATGAAAGTTCCAATCTCTTTCCCGAAGTCGAACGAATTTTTACCTTCTCTTTCAAAAAGCCTGCTGGAGAAACCGGCGGGGTCGATATCGGTGAGGATAAATACCGCTGATTTGTTCAGTACCTCTTTTTCGTTTTCGTTGAACAATATTTCGCCGCTTGATGTTTCCCCGAAAAGAAGGATGTCATGCTTTTTAAACGCACTGCTAACTTTTTTTATCGGAAATTCAACCGAAACAAAGGCAAACGCAAGTGTCGGTTTAAATCCGGCATTTGAGATTTCTTTATTAAGGCGTTGTTCAAATTCATCGAACGATTTAGCGTAAAACGAGATTGTTTTCATGATTTGTGGAATTATTTCCACAAATTTAGAAAAAATGTAACATGTAGTTACCCGTTAAGTGCCGAATCAATATCTCTTTCTTTAAGTCCGTCCCACCCCTGTGCCTGCAGGTCAATGGCATGGTTGTCGCTGGTAATTAGCCGTTTTCCGTTTTCGGGCTCGGTCATATAACCTATTACGGAAACATCTTTTATTTTTTGAATTTTTTCGTAGTCGCTTTGTTTTATGGTAAAAAGCAGTTCGTAATCTTCGCCGCCGTTGAGTGTTGCCACGGTGGGAACTATTTTAAATTCGCGGGCAATATCGTAGGTTTGCTGGTCGATGGGGATTTTTTCTTCGTAAAGCATACATCCTGTATTTGAGTTTTTGCAAAGATGAAGCGTTTCCGAAGCAAGCCCGTCCGAAACATCAATCATGGAGGTTGGTAATATATTGTTTTCTTTTAATTTGTCAACAATATCGATACGTGCTTCGGGTTTTAATTGTCGTTGGATGATATAATCGTTACCGCTGAGTTCGGGCTGCATATTGGGGTTGGCCTGAAATACCCTTTTTTCTCTTTCCAAAACAAGCAACCCCATATAGGCGGCACCAAGGTCGCCCGAAACACAAATCAAATCGCCCTGTTGTGCACCGCTGCGCCAGGTTATCAACGGTTTTTCCACTTCGCCGATTACCGTTACCGAAATAAATAATCCTGATTTGCTTGATGTTGTGTCGCCTCCCACAAAATCAACGTTGTAAAGTTTGCAGGCCAGTTTAATGCCTTCATATAATTCTTCAAGCGCTTCCAGTGTATATTTTGCCGAAATTCCCAGTCCTACTACAATTTGTTTGGGTTTACCGTTCATGGCGGCCATGTCCGAAAAATTAACAATAGCGGCTTTGTATCCAAGGTGTTTTAAGGGAGTGTAGGTTATGTCGAAATGAACGCCTTCTATTAGCAGGTCGGTTGAAATGAGTGTATGGAACGTTGGCCTCCCTTTGATTACGGCAGCATCGTCGCCAACGCCTTTAATGGTTGTTTTTTGCCGGTACTCTAATCCGCCGGTAAGTTTGTCTATCAGGCCGAATTCGCCCAATTCGGAAAGTGAGGTTAGCTTTTCGCTTTTCATATGATTGTTTTTTGCCGGGTTGTTTGCTGCAAATGTATAAAAACCAAAAAACCCCTGCCTTTTTAAGACAAGGGTAATAATACCTTTAAATTAAGGGGTGTGTTCCCTGCTTAAGAACTTTTATGCTTTTACCCCTTCTGCTACCAGCTTACCTTTGTAATACAAATCACCGTCAACATAGTAAGCGCGGTGGTAAACATGTACAACACCTGTAGTAGGGCAGGTTGCCAGCTGGGGAGCTGTTGCTTTGTAATGAGTTCTTCTTTTATCTCTTCTGGTCTTCGAAATTTTTCTTTTAGGATGTGCCATTTCTTTATGTTTTTAACTGTTTATTAATCAAGTTTAATATTTTTCAATGCAGCCCATCTCGGGTCGCTCTTTTTTTCGGAGTATTCAGCAATTTGATTCAGCATATCAACACTGCATGCGGGGTTTCCGTTTTCGTCATCGGGATGTACGTGTTTTAACGGTAACAACAAAACAATGTATTCATACAGATAATGGGTCAGGTCGAAATCGGTATCATCATTCGAAATGGTGATGATTTCATCCGAAAGCTCTTCCGGCTGTTCCCCGAATTTAACAATCAGTTTAAAGTTTCCTTCAATGGGCTGATGGTAGTTCTCGAGGCAGCGGTCGCAATTTAATTCAACCGAACCTTTTAAGGAGAAATTAAAAATCAGCATGGTTGACTCTTTGATAAGCTCAACATCGGCCGTTACATCTCCTTTTTTAATTTCCGAATACTCAATGGTGTTAAAGAACTTATTTCCGATTTTAAAGCTGTATTGACGGGTTCCCAATGCCAGCCCCTTAAAAGGGATATCAAAATCATTGTTATTTCTGCTTTTCATCTTCTCCTGTCCCCGGCTAAAATCGGGCGGCAAAATTAGGTACAATTATTTTTATAACCAAATTTAAATGAAACCATTTGGCAGGATTGTTTGTAAGCCTTATAAATTACCTGCCATACATTCAAACTGCTGTTAAATGTGGTCAGAATATATAATTTTGCAGCGGTTAAAATCTGCATTAACCGGTTGCCTGTTATTAATATGGATTAAAGAATTTAAAATTATGATGTGGTTTAATAAAATGGTGGCAGCCATATTGCCGCTTATGCCAAAAAATCTGGTTTGGATTTTTTCAAAACGATATATTGCGGGTACTAAAATCGACCAGGCGGTTGCTGTTTCAAAAAAACTGAACAATACCGGATATATGGTTACCATTGACCTGCTGGGTGAATTTATTGAGGATCTTTCCGAAGCAACAAAAAACAAGGAGGAGTATCTTAACATTATTGAAACAATACAGCAAAACAATATCAATGGTAATTACTCGTTAAAGCCCACCATGTTCGGTCTGCTGCTGGATAAAGAGGTTGCCTACGAAAACATCAGGGAAATTGTTAAAAAAGCCGCCGGCTACAATAACTTTGTCCGTATTGATATGGAGGATTCCTCCTGTGTTGATATGGAGATTGAACTTTACAGAAGGCTTAAAAAAGAGTTCCCGGTTAATGTGGGACTGGTGGTGCAGGCCTATTTGCACCGTACGTTGGACGATTTGAAGGCCATGCAGGATATGCACACCAAAGAGTCGCCTTTGAATTTCAGACTGTGTAAGGGTATTTATGTTGAGCCGGCATCCATTGCCTATAAAAAATATGAGGAGATTAACGAGCATTATCTTGAAGACCTCGAATATTTGTTGAAAAACGGAATCTATGTGGGGATAGCCACTCACGATACTCCGTTGGTGGAAGGTGCCTATAAACTGCTTGAAAAGTATAAAGTGCCAAAAGATAAATAGGAATTTCAGATGTTGTACGGCGTAACCCCTTCGTTGCGTAAATCCATCATTGATAAAGGGCACCGCCTGCGCGTTTATGTTCCTTTCGGGAAAGACTGGTTTGCCTATTCAACACGCCGACTGAAAGAAAACCCGAAAATGGCTCAGGAAATTATAAAAGCATTGTTTGTTCGGGGATAGCAAATTGTAAACCAAACCAAAGGGCTGTTTTGTAAAAATACAGCCCTTTTTTATTTGCTTGAATAACAAATATTTTTTAACTACCTTTGCAGTCCCTAAAATTAAATGAAGGATTATGATTAAAAAGAGGGTACTGTTTGTTGCTCAGGAAATTATGCCTTACCTTCCTGAGAGTCACATGAGCAACATTTGCCGCTTCCTGCCACAAAGAACACAAGAATCAGGAAAAGAGATAAGAACTTTTATGCCCCGCTACGGTTTGGTTAACGAAAGAAGGAACCAGTTGCATGAGGTTATCCGTTTGTCGGGAATGAATTTAATAATAGATGAAATCGATCATCCGCTTATCATTAAAGTGGCTTCCATACAGCAGGCCAGAATGCAGGTCTATTTTATCGACAACGAAGATTATTTTCACCGTAAATTCCTCTTTAAAGATAAAAAAGATAAGTTTTTTGAAGATAACGACGAGCGCACCATATTTTTTGCAAGAGGGGTGATGGAAACCGTTAAAAAACTGGGATGGGCACCCGATATTATTCACCTGCACGGGTGGTTTAGCTCGCTGGTACCGCTCTATGTTAAAACCTTATATAAAGACAATCCGCTGTTTGCCGATGCCAAAATTATACTTTCGCTTTACGATGATGCTTTCACCGACAGGTTCAGTAAGAATTTCTCAAACAAAATCATGGTGAAAGGAATGGACAGTAAACTTGTTGAACAATATAATAATGCCGATTATCATACGTTGATGAAAGGAGCTATTGATGCATCGGATGCTTTTATTATGGGTAGCGAGGAAATCGACCCCCGTATCCTTGAACTGGTAAAAGCAACCGGTAAACCAATACTTGATTATCAGACAGGAGAAGATTATCACGTGAAGTACAATGAGTTTTATGATCAAATTATCGGTGAGTAAAAAAAAGTCAGTGCGTTCAAAATTATTGGGCGGGCTGTTGCTGTTATCCGTTTCTCTGTTTTTTATTTTTTCATCCTGCAGAAGAAGTCCGCACCTTCTCGGAGCTGATATTTTGCCGGAAAATGCCCGGTTGCAAATATTCTACGGCTTTTGGGACGGAATTTCGGCCTATTCAAAAAGTGAAGACTCGTTACGTACCGATGAGCTTTCGGTAAATCTGCTGGGAAGCAAATACGATTCAACTTTTGGTATTACAACCGCCAACATTGCCGTGCAATATTCACTTTCAACCAACGGTTACGACTTTGGTGAGAATCCGCAGCTCGATTCCCTTGTGCTCTATTTGAGGTACACCGGAAAACTATATGGCGATTCCAATTCGGTACAGCATCTGCATATTTATGAGTTGGATCAGGATATTTATAAAGATAGTGCCTATTTTGCTTCAAGCAGTTTTGAAAAACTGGACATTGACTATGCCGATTTTACTTTTGTTCCCAAACCTAATGATAGTGTTGCTATTGGCGAAGATACCCTGCCGCCGTTGATAAGGATAAACCTGAGTAAATTAAACGATCAGCTGGCACAAAAGCTTTTGGCTGCCGACACATCGATTTTGGCGGATAACGATAAATTTATGGAATATTTTAAAGGGCTGTATCTGGAATCGGAACCGGTTGTAACGGGAGGTGCCATGTACGGTGTAAACTTTTTAAAGACCAATTCGGGGTTGATAATTTATTACAGCAACGATGAACAGGACTCGCTGCATTACCGGTTTAATGTAAATTCGGCCACCGCCCGTATCAATAATTATATTCATGATTATACCAATTCTCCTCAGGATTTTAAGCAGCATGTGTTACAGGGTGATACAGCGCTTGGCCATGAGAAATTTTATGTTCAGGGTGCAGGAGGTGTAAAAACCATTATAAACATTCCCGATATCAGAGATTATACCGACAGTAAAGAGATTGCCCTCAATGAGGTAAAACTGGTATTGCCGGGTTTTGAAGGCGCAACGGAAGCACCTGCTCAGCTTGCTTTGGTGGAAATAACGGAAGACGGCTCCTATAAACCGCTTATTGACCAGTATGAAGGCCCCGACTATTTTGGAGGTACATACCAGAAAAGTACCAACCAGTATGTTTTCAGAATAACACGGTATATGCAAAGCATATTTACCGGTGACGAACCAAACAACGGTTTGTATCTTTTTGTTTCAGGCGCAGCAATTAATCCCGAAGGCTTTGTTTTTAAAGGAAACAAAATGGAAGGAGATACCCTTGGAATGCGTCTTGAAATTCTTTTTACCGATTTGGATGATAGAAAGTAATTTCTATATTTGTCTCATACTTCATTACAATATGTTATAACTTTTAATGCTTCATAATTATGTGTGGAATTGTAGCTTATATTGGAACTAAAGATGCTTACCCCATTCTTGTAAACGGTTTATACCGGCTCGAATATCGCGGATACGACAGTGCCGGAGTGGCCCTGCTCGACAAAACCCTCAGCGTTTATAAAACCAAAGGAAAAGTTTCGGAACTCGACCATTTTGTTTCCGGTAAAAATATTAAAGGTTCCGTGGGTATAGCCCATACCCGTTGGGCAACCCATGGCGAACCCAATCAAATCAATGCGCATCCCCATTATTCGATGAATAAAAAGGTGGCGATTATTCACAACGGAATTATTGAAAACTACGCTACCCTGAAAGAGGAGTTAAAGGGAAGGGGATATGAGTTTCAGTCGGATACCGATACCGAGGTGCTTGCCAATTTAATTGAAGATGTGATGCACAACGAACAGGTTTCGTTGCAAAAGGCGGTTTTGATTGCCCTTAATCAGGTAATTGGTGCTTATGCCCTTGTGGTTATCAGCGAGGAAGAACCCGATATGCTGGTGGCAGCCCGCAAAGGCAGTCCGCTTGTTATCGGTATTGGTGACGATGATTTTTATGTAGCTTCGGATGCAACACCCATTATTGAATATACCAAAAACGTGGTATATCTTGAAGATGAAGAAATTGCCGTTTTAAAAAGAGGAGAATCCCTTAAGGTAAAAACCATTACCAATAAAGATAAAACACCCTATGTTCAGGAGTTGGAGTGGAGTTTGAACGCCCTCGAAAAAGGCGGTTACGAACACTTTATGTTAAAAGAGATTTACGAACAGCCAACCTCTATTCGCGACAGTATGCGCGGAAGGCTTAAAGCAAACGAAGGGGTGGTGTCGCTGGGCGGAATTATCGATTACGAACAGAAAATCGCCAATGCCGGCAGAATCATTATGATTGCCTGCGGAACCTCATGGCATGCCTGTCTTGTGGGTGAATACCTGTTTGAAGATATTGCCCGTATCCCGGTTGAGGTTGAGTATGCTTCGGAGTTTCGTTATCGTAACCCCATCATTAACGAAAACGATGTGGTTATTGCCGTTTCGCAATCGGGCGAAACTGCCGACACACTGGCAGCCATTGAGCTTGCCAAGGGTAAAGGCGCAACGGTTCTGGGTGTTTGTAACGTGGTTGGCTCTTCTATTTCGAGGGTTACCCATGCCGGGTCATATACCCATGCCGGTCCCGAAATAGGTGTGGCTTCCACCAAAGCCTTTACGGCACAGGTTACCGTGCTTGCCCTTATGGCTCTTAGAATGGCAAAGCTGAAAGGAACTGTTCCCGTAAGCAGGTTTATGCAGCTGTTGCACGAAATGGAACGTATCCCTCAAAAGGTGGAGCAGGCTTTGAATGATGGCGGAATTGTTGAAATGATTGCTTCAAAATATCAGGATGTATCTAATTTCCTTTACCTCGGTCGCGGGTACAATTTTCCTGTGGCCCTCGAAGGTGCTTTGAAACTCAAAGAGATTTCATATATCCATGCCGAAGGTTATCCGGCGGCAGAGATGAAACACGGCCCCATTGCCCTGATTGATGAAAATATGCCGGTGGTGTTTATTGCCACCAGTAACACCATTTACGAAAAGGTGGTGAGTAACATTCAGGAGGTTAAAGCACGAAGCGGTAAAGTTATTGCCATTGTTACCAAAGGCGATTCGGTTGTAAGAGAGATGGCCGATTACGTTATTGAAATTCCTGAAACCGAAGAGATGTTTGTGCCGTTGCTGGCTTCCATACCGCTGCAAAAACTGGCTTACTATATTGCTGTAAAACGGGGCTGTAATGTGGATCAGCCCAGGAATCTGGCCAAATCGGTTACGGTTGAGTAATTTGTTGTTATGAATAAGGGCGATATTTCAGGATTTCTCAGGTCAGCAGGGTTAATGCACCTTACCGATAAATTGAGGTACTATTTTTATTTGGTGAAAAACCGAAAAAAAAACATCAATTTTAAAAAGAAATATCCCGACGTTAAACTCCCTCCCGATTATTATATCTATGAGTCTTTTCAAATTGATTATGAAGAGTACTATTTAAAAAGTCGTGAAACGGCAGCATGGATTCTGGGATTCCTTAAAAGATACAAACCTTTGGAAAAACTTACGGTACTCGACTGGGGTTGCGGGCCGGGAAGAATCATCAGGCATTTGCCCGGCCTGTTGGATGATGACAGCAGAATTTTTGGTACCGATTACAATGCCGATTCCATTGCGTGGTGTAAAACAAATTTGCCCGGAATAGATTTTAACCTGAACGGTTTGGAAGCCGAACTGCCTTATGACGGAAACTTTTTTGACTTTATTTACGGTATTTCAATTTTTACACATCTGTCGGAAAAGATGCACTACGAATGGATTGACGAACTGTACAGAGTGCTGAAACCGGGCGGTATTTTATTTCTTACCATGCACGGCGATGCTTTTACCCCTAAACTTTCAAAAACAGAGCTTGAACGTTACCGTTCCGGTAATGCGGTGGTGCGTGGTAATGTTAAAGAGGGGCATCGTACCTTTGCAGCTTTTCATCCGCCTGCTTTTACCGATAAACTGTTTTCAAATTTCGAAATACTGGAACATATTGCCCAAAAACCCGGTAAAGGAAAACCGCAACAGGATATCTGGGTAATTAAAAAATAGTTGCCGGAAATTGTTTTTCCTGATTCACTGCTGTTTTTATAAACCGTTTAACATCACTTATTTTTCATTCCTGCGGATTTGTTACTTTTGCCGCTCATTTTTTACCTATGGCCAATATTAATAAAGAAATAAACAAACGGCGGACTTTTGCCATTATCAGTCACCCCGATGCGGGAAAAACCACTTTAACCGAAAAACTCCTGCTTTACGGGGGTGCCATTCAGGTGGCGGGAGCCGTTAAGTCGAACAAAATAAAAAAAACCGCTACTTCTGACTGGATGGAGATTGAGCGGCAACGCGGTATATCGGTTGCCACTTCGGTAATGGGGTTTGAATATAATAATACCAAAATCAATATTCTTGATACCCCCGGTCACCAGGATTTTGCCGAAGATACCTTTAGAACGCTTACGGCCGTTGACAGTGTGGTGGTGGTTATCGACGTTGCCAAAGGGGTGGAACCTCAAACCGAAAAGCTGGTAAAGGTGTGTCGTATGCGGAATACCCCCATCATTGTATTTGTTAATAAACTCGACAGGGAGGGAAAAGACGGTTTTGAACTGCTGGATGAAATAGAGCAAAAACTCGGCCTTCATGTTACGCCTTTGAGCTGGCCCATTGGCATGGGCAGTAGCTTTAAGGGGGTGTACAATAAATATTTTGAAAAGCTTAACCTTTTTACTCCCAATAAGCAGGTGGTGGAAGAGAGTGTGGAGTTTACCGATATTAACAATCCCGAACTGGAGGAGTATCTTGGCGACAGTGCCGAAACTTTGCGCGAAGAGGTGGAACTGATTGAAGGGGTTTATCCTGAGTTTGATAAGCAGCAATATCTTAACGGCGATTTGTCGCCGGTGTTTTTTGGCAGTGCCCTCAATAATTTCGGGGTTAAAGAGCTGTTGGATGCCTTTATTGAAATTGCACCCGTTCCGTTGGGCCGTGAAACCGAACAGCGTTTTGTTAAACCCGATGAAGAGGCCTTTACGGGTTTTGTTTTTAAAATTCATGCCAATATGGACCCCAATCACCGCGACAGGATTGCGTTTGTCAGGGTGGTTTCGGGAACCTTTAAACGGAATACGCCATATTTACATACCCGCCACAACCGCAAACTGAAATTTGCCAGCCCCACTGCTTTTATGGCTCAAAAAAAATCGATTATTGATGAGGTTTTCCCCGGCGATATTGTGGGATTGCACGATACCGGAAACTTTAAAATAGGTGATACCCTTACCGAAGGCGAGATGTTGCAGTTTAAAGGTATTCCGAGCTTTTCGCCCGAGCTGTTCAAATATGTCGAAAATGCCGATCCCATGAAAGCCAAACAACTTGCCAAAGGACTTGATCAGCTGATTGACGAGGGGGTGGCCCAACTGTTTACAGGCAAACATACCGGAAGGAAAATTATTGGTACGGTTGGTGCTTTGCAGTTCGAAGTAATTCAATACCGATTGTTGCACGAGTATGGAGCCACTTGTCGTTACGAACATATTACCTTGTACAAAACGGCCTGGTTTGTAAGCGACAATAAAGAGCAACTGGAAGATTTCAGAAAGCGTAAAGCCAATAACATTGCCCTCGATAAAGAAGGCCGCGAAGTGTTTATGGCCGATACTCCGTTTGCATTACAAATGGCTCAGGAAAAGTATAAGGATATCAGGTTTTATTTTACTTCGGAATTTAAAGAAGGTTAACCGGGTTTAGTATTTATTGCCGGAAAACATCAGGATTATTTCACTTTAAAATCTCCCAGCCATTCCGTTAATACCTTTTCCAATTCGGGAGGCGAAACCGGTTTGGTAATAAAACCTAACATACCTGCAGCCAAACATTGCTTGCGCGACTCGCCCAGTACATTTGCCGTAAGGGCAATAATTACAGGAGGTTTTTTTCCGGCTGCTTTAAATTCTTTCAAAATGGTTCGGGTAGCTTCGATTCCGTCCATTTCGGGCATTTGTATATCCATTAATACCAGATGGTAATTATTGTTCCTGCAGGCTTCCACCGCCTTGATTCCGTTTTCTGCAATATGGGGTTTTATTCCCATATTGTTTAGCAGGCTTGATGTAACCTTCTGATTAATCAGGTTGTCTTCCACAATCAAAACACGGGCATCTTTGAACCGGGTTGTGAGTTCTTTTTTCTTAACCGGCTTTTGCGGGGTAACAACTTCCTGTCTAATGGCCTTCAAAAGGCTTTCTTTCAGTATCTGTTCGCGTACAGGTTTTGAAATAACCGAACTGAATAATAATTTCTCATCAGGTTTGAAATTAACTTTTACGGCTGACATTAAAACAACCGGAAGGTCGGTTCCGTAAGGAATTTCCCGTATTTTTTTTGTAACCGAAATACCGTCGGTTTCTCCCAATTGAAAATCAATAATTGCACAATCGAATCGTTGTTTTTCAATCAAATGCATGGCATCATCAGGATTTGATGATATTGAAACCAATGCTCCCTGCTCTTTTAATTTCGACCTGAGGATGTTAAGACTGGTTTTGTTGTCGTCCAAAATAAGGATGGACCGGTTTTTAAAGTTCTCTTTGTTCAACGATGCAATGATATCGGTACTGTGCTGAAAACCGATACCGGCCTTTATGGTAAATGAAAATACGGAACCTTTGCCCTCTTCCGATTCAACATTTATCTCTCCTCCCATCATCTCAACAAGGTTCTTCGAGATGGTAAGCCCCAGTCCCGTACCTTCATATTTTCTCGAAATCGAAGAATCTATTTGTGTAAAACTTCGGAACAATGTGTCTATTTTATCTTTGGGAATTCCTATTCCCGTATCTATAACCGTAAACAGAAGTTCAATATTTTCGTCTGTTTTATATTTTACCGAAACGCTTAACAATACTTCGCCTTTTACGGTAAACTTTATGGCGTTATTTATAAGGTTGATCAGTATCTGTTTGAGCCGTTTTTCGTCGCCGATAATAAAATTGGGAACATCATTAGATTTGTTGAACAGTAATTCCAGATTTTTTTGGGCGGCAACCGGGCCGAGAAGCGTTAGTACCTCTTCAATGCTGTTAATCAGATTAAAGTTATTTTCTTCCAGTATCATTTTGCCCTGCTCAATTTTCGAGAAATCCAGAATATCGTTAATAACTGTTAGCAGGTTTTCGCTGCTGATTCTTATTGTTTCGACATATTCCTGTTGTTCTTTGTTGAGGTTTGTTTGCTGTAACAGGCTGGTCATTCCGATAACTCCGTTCATGGGTGTTCGTATTTCGTGGCTCATGGTAGCCATAAACTCGGCTTTGGTTCGCGCACCCAGTTCGGCACGTTCGGTGGCTTTTTTAAAATAATCGGCAAACCTGAAAGAAAGAATAAGCGACTGGAAAAAGAAAAAGAGGATGTAACCGATAAAGTAAACAAACGGAAGAAAAGGTAAAATGCCAAGATAATTTAACACCTGTAATGCTACCACAACAAACAGAAAGAGAAAACTGATTATGGCATATTGCGATCCGGCACGCTTTCGGCGGGCTGCATTAACAATAATAAATATGCCGTAAATAATATAGATAAGTAGCGAAACCAGGAAGGGATCGACGCTTAACGTAAAAATATCAGGAGGAAAAAGGAGTACCAAAATAACCAGTATAAGAGTAGTTGCCTTTAAAAATCCTGCCATGATTTTAGAGGTTTCTTTGGGATAGACCACCTCTAAAAAGCGCATAAAAAAGAAAATGCTTAAAAACAGGGTAAGGTACTCAAGGCGAATGGTTATGTGCCAGTCGATATTGGGAAAAAGGCTGTGTAAAAAATAGAGGTCGGTTCCTATTACCCGATAACTATAAATAATGGTAAATAACGAAAAATAGAGGATTTCTCGGTTTCTGCGGCCAAACATAAATAGTCCGAGAAAAAACAAACCGCCCATAATCAATGCTCCGGTAAGCAACAGGGTAATGCTTAATCTTTTTTCGCGTAAGGAAGTTAAATATGTTGCGTTACCGATAAATATGGATTCCGAAATACCTCCTTTGCTGTGTTCGAAATTTGAGATTTGCAAAATCAGCTCAATTTCATTTGTATTGGCTACAAAAGTTTTGGTAACCGGTAACCAATAGGGAATGGTGGATTTTTTATCGGTTCCTGTTTTGCCGTTTACACTAAATAGCTTGCCGTTGAGCCACAGTTGGTAAGCCGTATAAACAGCAGGTATTTCCAATGCTAAAATTTGTCCGGTAGAATCTAAAAGTATTTTTAACCGGTAGGTTGCATAGCCAATGTTTGATATGTTGTTGCTGTCGGATGCAAGACTGTTCCATTTGGACGGGAAAGGTGGAAAGGCCGGTTTGGTGGTTGACGGAAAATCGGCGGGAGTTAACAGTTTGTTCCAGTAAAATTCCCATTCACCGTTAAGCGGAATGGATTTTATGCTGTTAAAATTCTGGTTCCTCAGGTCGATAACTCCTTTGTGCGCGCGAGGCAGCTGCTCGTTAACAGCCCAAATATTCCCGTTAAAAAGTGTAAAATATATCGGGAATAAAAGAAGGATTAACTTAATATTTTTCTTAAAAACAGTCATTAAAGTAAAAAAACCGAAGATACAAAATTTTTTCCTGTTTTTTATCAAAGTCTGTTTGGTTTTTGTAAAGTATCTGTGTGAATGTAAGAAGTTTGTGATGTTTAGAGTAAGAAAGTTTGACGGTTCAATGTGTACTTTTTACCCTAAGTGCTTCAGACTATGATTATTCGTTGATTGCAGATTTATAATTTACCTGCCCGAATGTTAAGCAGGCGGG
>CAYNVN010000047.1:0-2116 GCA_964400655.1 uncultured Lentimicrobiaceae bacterium | reverse complement strand
CAAAAATAGAAGCCCTTTTTGAGTTAATACCAGACACACCGTGTCCGGTTGCCCACTTTTTTTTCTATTTTTAACATCTTTTTAGATTTAATCGTAAGGATGAAAAAATACCATTCCATCGGGGAGCTGTTACTGGACTACAGGACTTTTAACAGCATTTCGCAAGCCGAAATGGCACTCCTTTTAAATGTTGACGCAAGAAGCATAAGCCGGTGGGAAAATGCAGAAGCACTGGTCAGGACCGATAAAGAGGAGGCACTGGTAAAAAAACTCAACATACCGCATCAGGTAGTCCACAATTTAAACTCGGAACACCCCATTCCCATATTTTACGACCTGAAAACCAGAACCTACTCATTAACGAAAGTGATGACAAGAAGGCCGAACACCTCATGGTACAAAGCCGACCTGCCTGTTGAAAACGAACGGCTCCACCCGATATCCAACGACAGTGATATCGAGTTTGTGAACACCATTCAGCTACTTAGTAAAAACGACAAACTTATCCGGCCGGAGGTGATTAAAACAGCTGCAGTTTTATTGCCGGAGCTTAACCTTGTATTGTACGACCATTCGGGGTTTTATGCCGGACATATTTCGGTACTGCCCCTTAAAACGGGCATCTACCAACAAATACGAAACAGGGAAATTACCGAAGATAAATTAAAACCGGGCCATCTGGCGAAGAGAATAAGCGGAACAAGGATTTTCTATTTCTACTCCATGTACGCCGACAACCTTGACCACTCCTATTACCTTATAAACACGCTGCTCGGCTATTTTAAAAAGGAGAAGTTCACCGATTACCGTTTTGCAGGCATCACCTTTAAACAGAACAAGGTGGAACTGTTGCAGGAAATGGGGTTACAGATTATCTGGACTGACGAACACTATGCGGGCAGCGATGCGAGGGCAACACTCCTTGAAGGAAACTTCGATATGTTCCTGTTCGGAAAAATGCAGGGATAAAAAGGAGCATCTTTTCATAACAACAGCTCCTCCAAAGGCACCTTTCACCGGTAAGAACCATTAAAACAAACAATGCAACAATATATCTTTTCGTGATAGTTGAAAATGCGGTTTATCCACAAGCCGTTTCCAGTCGCCACCCCAAACAAGGCCATATTTTTTTCCGATTTGGCCGATCTCGTCCCACCGCTTCGAATTCCAATCGGGTTTTCCGTTCTTAAACTCGCAAACATCCACGGCCAGTCCGTAATTGTGATACGAAAATCCGGGAGGTGCAAAGGTTATAATGGCTCCCGGGGTTACCCTGCCCTGATTGTAATACTTAAGCTGGGTTTCGGGCGACCGGTAGCCTCTGACAACACGCAGGTCGATGCCCTGCCTGCACGCCTCCTGAATAACCGAATCCATTACTGATTGTAAAAAGGGATGAATGCCGTTTTGAGTTTCATAAGGTAAATCCTGTACTGTAAATGTTAACAATGTGTGTGTCGAAATTCCCAGGGTGTTGAGTACTGCTCCCGGGTAGCGTAATAAAATGGCAGGAGGTAATGCCATGGCTATTGTTGTTAAAACCAGGGCAGTTATTAAGAATAATTTGCGAATCATGGCTTTAAAACGATGTTTCGGCTTTGACAGTGTAACTCCATACAGCAGTATAATCGAACAACCAGCCTTCATCAACAAGGTAACGGAATAATCCTTCTTCCAGGCGTATTTCCAGTGGTTTACGCAACATATACGAACGGCAGCGCTTTGGGAAATTAATGGTAGAGGAAACCGTGTATTTGGTACCATTCCCGGTTTGCTCAACTTGATAATTACAGATGTTTAGTGCCAAAGCCGTTCTGCTTTCGGTGTTTAATATATTATAGTGTTTTTGATACCATCTTACTGTTCCCTTATCACCTTTTTTGAAGGCATCCTGTATTTTTTGAGAATCCATAAAAAAATCGCTATTAAATTCCCGAAGGTTGTTTTTAGTCGGAAACATCATCAGAATGAACTCTCCGGACGCTTCCGGTGCAAAGGGCAATCCAATAACAGATGCTGTAATCATTTGTCCGTAAACGTTGAATTTTTCAAAGGTTGTTAAATCGCTGCCATTACTGACACGCTCTTGCCAAATAGCGGTTTTCTTATTCATTTG
>CAYNVN010000046.1:0-17524 GCA_964400655.1 uncultured Lentimicrobiaceae bacterium | reverse complement strand
AAAACAGGAACTTACCTTTAAAACATTTTTAAGGAAACAGATTGCAGTTTCAAAAAATGCGTTTTATCATTTAGATAAGTCAAAAAGAAGTTTTAAAAAACATATGCAAACCAATTATAAAATTGAAATTACGTCACTCAGCAAAACGGGGCAGGAATATACTAATAACAAAATCCATATCAACACAAACATACTACCTGCTTACCTATTTATAGTATATATACAGATAAACATTTACTAAAATCATCCTAAAAACCATAGCAAAAACTAAGGCCAGGTATGATTTTCTTATCTGAATAATCCCCAAAGCTACCAGTTAATATAAAACTCGTGTGAAAGCAAAACACGAAACCCGATATATATTGAAATTGCCGTTATTACCAGCCCTTTGGAAATCTCTACTGTACGGTCTTCCTCATCAAAATAAAGATTATCGGATCCGTCAAGCACCTTATAAATTATATAAAGCAAAACAATAACCGGAGCCCAAAACCACATCACCTGAAAATTGGGCATGGGTAAAAAATAGAGCTCTATCAAAATGGTGCCAATAATAAACGGCATAATAATTTGCGCCGTAAAGAAAAACGGAAAAAGCTTTTGATTAAACTCCTGATAATAAGAATTAGCTGAAATGGCAATGGGCTTCGCCATTAAAAAAGCGGTACCTATCAACCCAAAAAAACCGATCATGGCAACAACCAGCTTTTCGGTACTGTTAAGGTAAAACCAGTTGAACACATGGCCTATTCCTTTGGTAAAGAGGTTGCCGATTAAAATACCGCCGAAAAAATGACTCAGCGATAAAAATGTTAACCAGATAAAAAATATTTTGGCCCTTGCCGGCTCTTCAACAAGCGAATAAAAGCCGATTAATGAAATAAGGCCGAATATTAAAACCAAAACCGGACCGGCACTGTACATTAACTTAACCGAATCGTGGGTCCACTGGAAAGGTTCTATATGGTAATAAATTACATAATAGTTAAAACTAACATCGTAATCAAACATACCCGATGTTAGTATTTTGGAAAAAAAGTCGATGTAAAAAATAAACAGATAGGCCAGCACAAAAGCTGCCGTTGAATTGGCAACGATTACCCAGAAGTTACGTTTTGAAAGTAATTTGTTCAGTTTTTTTTCAGCCATGTTTCAAAAAATAAAAAAAGGAGGATGACCAAAGGCCTGCCTTTGCAAATCACCCTCCAAACTTTTTGTTAATTTATTGAATTTTAGCAAATACCTTTTCTATATCCATGGTTGAATAAACCTTGTTTTCAAGGTTATCGCGAATGCTCTTAAAGGCATCAATGGTAAATTCAACATCTTCGAGGGTGTGCATGGCCGTAGGTATCAGTCGCAACAGAATAACATCTTTAGGAACAACCGGATAGATTACAATGGAGCAAAAGATGTTGAAATTCTCGCGCAGATCGTATGTAACGCCCACCGCTTCGGCATCGCCACCGCTTAAAATTACCGGAGTAACCGGCGATTCGGTATTTCCAAGATTAAAGCCCGCATCTCTGAGGCCGTTTTGCAAAGCATTAACAATTGTCCACAACTTTTCGCGATGCTCAGGTTCTTCGCGCAACATCTGCAAACGTTTCAAGGCACCCATTACCATGGGCATCGGTAACGATTTGGCAAAAATCTGCGACCGCATGTTGTATTGCAGATACTTAATCACCTCTTTTTTTCCGGCAATAAATCCGCCGATACCCGCCATTGATTTGGCAAATGTACCGAAATAGAGGTCAACCTCATCCTGAACACCAAAATGCTCGTCGGTACCTGCACCCGTTGGCCCCATGGTTCCAAATCCGTGTGCATCATCAATAAGCAGTCTGAAATTAAATTTATTCTTTAAAGCCACAATATCATCCAGTTTACCCAGGTCGCCCGACATACCGTAAACGCCTTCGGTAATTACCAAAATACCGCCGCCCGATTTATTAACCAGTTTTGTGGCCCGTTCCAACTGTTTTTCAAGGTTTTGAATATTGTTATGAGGATATACAAAACGCTTTCCGAAGGTAAGGCGCATACCGTCGATAATACAGGCATGAGCTTCCGAGTCGTAAACAATTACATCGTTTCGGCCAACCAGCGAATGAATAATGGAAACCATGCCCTGATATCCGTAATTAACAAGATATGCACTTTCACGCTTCACAAACGCGGCCAGTTCATTTTCCAGTTGCTCGTGCTGAGCGGTATGGCCCGACATCATACGGGCTCCCATGGGATAGGCAAGTCCCCATTCGGCGGCAGCTTTGGCATCGGCTTCTCTTACATCGGGATGATTACCAAGCCCGAGATAATTATTCAAACTCCAAACCAAACGCTCTTTTCCGTTAAACATCATCTTATTACTGAGCTCGCCTTCCAATTTCGGAAACATAAAATACCCTTCGGCATCTTTGGCATATTTACCAAGCGGGCCGGGGTTTACAACGCATTTATCAAAAATATCCATTATAAATTGTTTTAATTCTGAAAGATTGCAAAAGTATGGAATTAACTTTATTGAACAAATTATTTTAAAAATGCGGGTTTAAATCATAAAAAACCGGTGCTTTACAAATCAAACCATCACATATTTACTTAAAACGGAAATTGTAATTCCGGTAAATCAGCTGAACGATTGCATTTCGTACAGCTTCCAATAGGCTCCTTTTTTCTCCAATAAACCCGAATGTGTACCCCGTTCAACAATCTCGCCTTTTTTGATAACAACTATTTCATCGGCATGCTGAATGGTTGACAACCTGTGAGCGATTACCACCGACGTACGATCCCTCATCACGTTAAACAGTGCATTCTGAACCAGCTTTTCCGATTCCGTATCCAGCGAGGAGGTGGCTTCATCAAGGATTAAAACGGGCGGATTGGCAAGAACCGCACGGGCAATGCTCAAACGTTGCCGCTGCCCTCCCGAAAGCTTGGCCCCCCGGTCGCCGATATTGGTTTGATACCCTTTTTCCGTCTGCATAATAAACTCGTGGGCATTGGCCACTTTAGCGGCGGCAATAACCTCCTCTTCGGTAACCCCTGTTTTACCAAAGGCGATGTTATTGAAAATCGTATCGTTAAACAGGATGCTCTCCTGCGATACAATGCCCATAAGTTCGCGTAAATGATCAATACGAACCTCTTTTACATTTACCCCGTCCACCAGCAGTTCGCCACGTGTAACATCGTAAAAACGCGGCAACAGGTCAACCATGGTCGATTTACCCCCACCCGATTCACCCACCAGGGCTATCACCTTTCCTTTGGGAATTTTCAGGTTGATGTTTTTAAGTACATCCTCTTTTTCATATCTGAAATAAACCTCCCTGAATTCAATATCCCTGTTAAAGCCGTTAACGGGCAGGGCATCGGGTTTTTCAATAATTTCCTCGTCGGCATCCAAAATCTCAAAAATACGTTCGGCCGAAGCAATTCCCTTTTGTATGCTGTAAAAGCCCTGTGCAAAAGTTTTTGCCGGGGGTATAATTTGCGAAAAGGCAACAATGTAGGTAATAAAATCGGCTGCCCTGATGGTTGGGGTATCCGACAACACCATATTTCCGCCGAACCACAAAACCACCACTATCACTGCCGACGACAAAAACTCGCTTAAAGGCGATGAGAGGTCGCGACGACGGTAAATCTTTAACAATGTCCTCGTATAATCAAGGTTCCGTTCCTTAAACTTGTTATCGGAATAGGAAATGGCATTAAACGCCTTTATGATACGTAATCCTGAAATCGACTCCTCAATAATGGATAACAAGGATGCAAATTTACTCTGCCCTATTTTAGATTCTTTACGCAAACTTTTTCCTATTTGTCCGATTATCAATCCGGTTACAGGTAAAATAATCAAAACAAAAAGCGTAAGTTTTGCACTTAGGCTAATCATAAAAATTAAATAGGCGATAATGGTAACAGGGTCGCGCACAATCATCTCCAGATAATTCATAATTGAATATTCAACCTCCTGAACATCGGTGGTAACACGGGCAATAATATCTCCTTTTTTATGACGTGTGTAAAATGCCACGGGCAGAATAAGCATTTTGTTATAGATGTCGTTGCGAATACCGCGAACAGCACCAATGCGAACGGCAGCCATAAAATACATGGCAAAAAAGCGGGCAAAATTGCGTAAAAAGAAGGCAATTAAAATGGTTATACAGATAAACACCAGCGCCTCCAGCTTGCCCTGCGTAATAATTATCTGACTGATATAATAATTAAGGTATTCAAGTAATCCCTGGGTTGAAAAGGTAAGTTGGGGTTTTACCGTAACCAGTTCGTTAACGCCAAACAGCAGGTTCAAAAAAGGTATCAGCAGGGCGAAATTCAATAGAGAAAAGATAATGGTCAGTATATTAAAGATAACATTCAACCCCGCATAGCCAAGGTAGGGTTTTATATATGCCAGAACTCTGTAAAATTTTTTCATTTAATTCACCTTATTTAAGTACATTAAGTAAAGGATTATTTTAAAACTAAATATCGTCGTTTAATTAACTATCCCCATAATTATTGGCTTTCCCCTGCAAAAGAATTACTTTCCATAGCCTTTCCGGTAGCCTTTTCTATTTCTTCAATTGTCGGCAACTCCGACATGATATCTTCAGATAGCACCTTATTAATTTCATATTCCGCTATTCCAATCGGCTGCGACATTCCCCTAAGCGCATATTCAGCCATTATTTTCGATTTTGATTTGCAAAGTAATATTCCTATGGTAGGATTTTCATTTTCTGTCTTCAAAGAATCATCAACAGCCGACAAATATAAATTCATTTTACCTGCAAACTCGGCTTTAAATTCTATTGCTTTCAATTCAATAACCACATAGCATTTTAATTTAATGTGATAAAACAATAAATCAATATAAAAATCTTTATTATCAATTTTAATCGGAACCTGTTGACCAACAAACGAAAAACCTTTTCCCAATTCAAGTAAAAATGATGTAATATGTTTTACCAACTGATTTTCAATATCTTTTTCTACTGCTTTTTCCTGAAGAGTTAAAAAATCAAATTTATACGGATCTTTCAATGTTTCATTTGCCAATTCCGAATACGGTTTTGGTAATGTATGCGGAAAATTAGTTATTGCTTTACCTTTTCTTCGGTAAAATCCCATCTCGATTTGATGTAACAAAACCGCGCGAGACCAGTTATTTTCAATGGTTTTTTCAATATAAAAAAAAGCCTCTTCTACTTCATTCGTTTTTGTAATAATTATAACATTATGGCCCCAGGGGATTTGTCCAACAAGTTGTTGGATTTTTTCAGCATCCCTATCCGAAGCTGAATAAAACTCGTATAATTTTTTCATAGAGAACAAATTACTACGAGAAAAACCTTTTTGACGGGGAAACTCCTTTTTCAAATCATGCGACAATTGTTCTACAACTGAGGTTCCCCAAAGTGATGTATTAACCTTTTCAGCAATAGATTTTCCCAGTTGCCAGTATAAATTTATCAGCTCTTTATTAACTGCTATAGCTGCCTTAATCTGCTTACTTTGAATAAGCTCTTTTATTTCACCAATCCAGTTTTTATACTCGTTATTGTCAATGATACCACTCATAAATTCAAGCAAACCTTATATTTACATGGAGAACTTTTAATTTTATTTACCTTTTCTAGATTAAAAACAGTTCATAACTCGACAATTTTGCACTCAAATTAAAAAAGATGGTTATCAAATCACCTCATCTCTTTCAAAAACTTCCTCCCCTTTAAAACGCTTTCAGTCCCGTGTAATTGTGCGGGGTTATTGCTTTAAGTTCATGCTTTATTTTATCTGAAACCTTTAAGTCATCAATAAACCTGTGCAGACTTTCGCGGGTAACCTTTTCGTTGGTACGGGTAAGCTCTTTTAAAGCTTCGTACGGATTGGGATAATTTTCGCGCCGTAAAACGGTTTGAATGGCTTCGGCCACCACCGCCCAATTGTTTTCCAAATCGGTTTCGAGCTTCTCTTCATTAAGTATCAATTTATCCAGCCCTTTCAATAACGACTGAATGGCAATCATCATATATCCTACGGGTACCCCCATGTTACGTGTTACGGTCGAATCGGTTAAATCGCGCTGCAGCCGGGATACCGGTAATTTTTCGGCAAGAAAATGTAAAAACGAGTTGGCCATCCCAAGATTTCCTTCGGCATTTTCAAAATCAATGGGGTTGACCTTATGAGGCATGGCCGATGAACCCACCTCGCCCTTTTTTATCTTTTGCTTGAAATAGTCCATCGAAACATAAAGCCATATGTCGCGACTCAAGTCAATTAAAATCGTATTTATCCGCGACAGATTATGCAGATAGGCTGCCATCAAATCGTAATGTTCAATTTGTGTTGTGGTTTGCTGACGGGCAATCTTAAGTTTTTCTTTCAGAAAATTATTGGCAAACGATTTCCAGTCAATTTCAGGATAGGCCACAACGTGCGCATTCATATTTCCCGTGGCACCACCAAATTTTCCCGACCATGGAATTTCACTCAGCAAAGCAAACTGATTGTTCAGCCGCTCCACAAAAACAAATATTTCTTTCCCCAGTTTTGTTGGCGAAGCGGGCTGTCCGTGTGTACGGGCAAGCATCGAAACATCTTTCCACGAACGGGCAAGCGCAACAAGTTTATCCTGCAACTTCATCAACTCCGGAAACAATACCTTTTCGTGCGCGTCTTTCATAGATACCGGAACCGCCGTATTGTTAATATCCTGCGATGTAAGTCCGAAATGGATAAACTCTTTAAACGACTGCAGTCCCAGCTTGTCGAACTTATCCTTAATAAAGTACTCAACCGCTTTTACATCGTGATTGGTAACCTTTTCTATATCCTTAATGCTTTGCGCATCTTCAACCGAGAATTTCCTGTAAATACTTCTTAGTTTAGGTATAAACTTTTTATCAAAACTTTTTAAGCCGGGCAGCGGAATTTCGGTTAATGCAATAAAATACTCTGTTTCGGTCATTACCCTGTATTTAAAAAGGGCATATTCCGAAAAATATTCCGAGAGCGGCTCGGTTTTACCGTAATACCTTCCGTCGATGGGCGTTACGGCTGTTAACGGTGATAAATTCATATATTATTTAATTTGCAGACAAAAGTAAGAAAGAATAAGAGACCCCTGAATAAATAATTAAGCAAACCACACGGCACCATCTACCGCTTTTTTTTACTCCCGGCAGGAACCCAGTTCTCAAAAACCGTTAACAGGTGCTCCCTGTCGCCTTTAACACCCGTGATCTTTATTTTTGGATTAAGCCATTGACCATCGGCAGGCGACCTGTGTATCTTGTGCACCACATCCATTCCCTTAATTACCCTTCCAAAAGCGGCAAATCCCTGTCCGTCGGGATTTCGTTTGCCGCCATAATCCAACTGAGGCTGATCTCCAATACAAATAAAAAACTCGCTTGAAGCTGTCCCCGGTTCGTTACGTGCCATCGATATGGTTCCGTCAAGATGTTTGATTCCTGTTTTTTTTGTTGTTTCATGAGGAATGGGTGGCAAAGCCTGCGGATGATTATCCTCAAACAAACCACCCTGAATAACCGCTATTTTAATATCGTTATCGGGTTGATTATCCTGCCTGACCGTTCGGTAAAAAGCGGCTCCCTCAAAGCGGTTCTCATCCACATACCGTAAAAAATTATATACGGTAAAAGGCGCTTTGTTGGGATAAAGTTCCACCACAATATCACCCTTTTCGGTTTTTATGGTAACCACCGGATTTTTTACCGGATGACAAGCAGATAAAAAAAACAAAATCAACAAAAAGGATGTAAAATATTTTTTCATAATCAACATTTTGGTACCACAACATCTTTAAAGTCAAAATTAACCATTTGAACGAAACAGCGGCTAAAAGCCGACGGAACTTTATCAACAGTTGCGCAACAGTCAATATTTTCTATCTTTACAGGTTAAAAACAAATCATCGTGATAACATTTATATTAAACAACCGGCTGATTAAAACCGATGCTCCCGCAGGTATGTCGCTGCTTAACTACATCAGAAACGAAGCAGGACTGAAAGGAACCAAATCGGGCTGTAAAGAGGGTGATTGCGGTGCATGTACGGTTTTGGAAGGAGAAATAAAAGACGAAAAGGTCAGCTACCGTACCATTGTATCATGCTTAACACCCCTTGGCAATGTGCACGGAAAACATATTGTTACAATCGAAGGGTTAAACAATAACGATTTAACACCGGTTCAAAAAGAGATTATTGACAACGCCGGAACACAATGCGGGTTTTGCACCCCCGGGTTTATTATTTCGCTTACCGGATACAGTTTGGGTAATGATGCAGGTGCCAAACCTGCTGCCATTGCATCCATAGCAGGTAACATTTGCCGCTGCACCGGATACAAATCGATTGAAAAAGCCGCAATTAACGTTGCCGCTTTATTGGAAAACAAAGACAAAAACCGGGAAATTGAATGGCTGTCGGAACACAAATTTGTTCCCGAATATTTCAAAACCATTCCACAAAGACTGAAATCCATTGACCGGGCTAAACCCGCCAATGCGGAACCCGACCTGATCATTGGCGGCGGTACGGACCTGATGGTCCAAAAAGCAAACATCGTTAAAATTTCGGCCCTCGATTTAAAAGCCGACAAAAAGGCATTGAAGCAAATAAAACAAACCGGCAACAGTCTTGTTCTCGGCGCTTCTGCTACGGTTAACGATTTGATTAACAACGGCACCATGAAACAGCACTTTCCAAAACTAAAACAATGGTTTAAACTTGTTTCTTCGGAACAAATACGCAACACAGCCACACTGGCCGGTAATTTTGTGAATGCCTCCCCCATTGGCGACATGAGCATCTTTTTTCTTGCACTTGATGCCATGCTAACACTTCAAAATAAAAGCGGTAAAAAGCGAAAAGTTAAATTAAAGGATTTCTTTATTGATTATAAAAAAACTGACCTGCAAAGGAACGAGGAAATAATAACCGTAGAATTTAATCTGCCTGAAACAGATACAAGTTTCAATTTTGAAAAGGTAAGCAAACGGCTCCATCTGGATATTGCCAGCGTAAACAGTGCCATTACGGTTAAAACCGACGGTAATATTATTCATAAAGCCCTTTTATCGGCAGGCGGTATCGGCCCCGTACCTTCGCTGTTAATGGAAACTTCGGATTTTTTGACCGGCAAAGAACTTAACACCGACACCCTGTTGGCGGCAGAAACGATTATCCAAAAGGAGATCAGTCCCATCAGCGACATAAGGGGCAGCGTTCAATACAAACGACTGTTGATACGACAGCTGTTTTTTGCCCATTTTATGGAAATGTTTCCGGAAATTATAAAACCTAAACCCCTTTTAACAGCAGTTTGAGGCAAACCAACAAGCAACAAGCAACAAGCATCAAGCAACAAGCAACCATGAAAAACACCGATTCAAAAGGCCATGTAACCGGCCGCTCCATATACATCGACGATATTCCCGAACAGGCAGGAACCCTGCATGCCGCAGTGGTTTTGTCACCCGTTGCCCACGGTATAATCAAATCCATTGACTTTACCTTAGCCGAAAAAACATCGGGTGTAGTAAGAATAATTACCGCTGATGATATTCCGGGAGAAAACCAAATTGGCAGCATTGTTCAGGATGAACAGTTGTTTGCCGACCCCGAAATACATTTTACGGGTCAACCGGTAGCATTGATTGTTGCCACTGACCGGGAAACCGCCTGGCTTGCTGCTGAAAAGGTAGCAATTGATATTGAAGAAAAAAAAGCGGTTACCGACGTAAGAGAAGCTGCTGCTTCAGGCGACTTTCTTGTCCCGCCGCGAACCTTTCAACAGGGAGATATACAAACGGCATGGCATCAGTGCGACCATATTATTGAAGGCAGTGCCACCAGTGCCGGACAGGAGCATCTCTACCTTGAAACACAAGGTTCCTACACCGTTCCCGCCGAAAACGGAAACATTAAAATTTATGCTTCTACACAGGGGCCGACGGCAGTGCAACTTATTGCAGCCCGTGTATTGAATTTTCCCATGCACAAAATAGAGGTGGATGTAAACCGGCTCGGCGGAGGCTTTGGAGGCAAAGAAGATCAGGCAACACCATGGGCTGTTATGGCCGCACTCGGCACTTACCTTACCGGAAAAGCCGTGAAACTGATTCTGCCCCGCCACATCGACCTCAGGGTAACAGGAAAACGCCACCCCTATGAATATGATTTTAAAATAGGACTAAACAAAGAGCTGAAAATAGTTGCCTTTCAGGCCGACTACTATCAAAACGGCGGAGCCGCCACCGACCTGTCTCCCGCCATTATGGAACGTACCCTGTTCCATATTACCAACGCCTATTTTATTCCCAATGTAAAAGGTACCGTTTACTGCTGCCGTACCAACCTCCCTCCAAACACCGCTTTCCGCGGGTTCGGAGCACCACAGGCCATGTTTCTGATGGAAGCAGCCATTGCCAAAGCTGCCGAAACCATCGGTGTCAGCGTTGCCGATATCCAAAAAACAAACCTTATCCGTACCGGCGAAACCTTTCCATACGGACAGGCTCCCGACCAGGATAACGCCGTTGCCGTGTGGAATCAGTTTGACGGAAAGTTCAACCTAAACGGATTGGAACAACAGGTTAAGGATTATAACGCATCCAACCTTACCCGGAAGAAAGGTTTTGCACTGATGCCGGTTTGTTTTGGTATCTCTTTTACCAACACCTCAATGAATCAGGCAAGGGCACTGGTACATATTTATCAGGACGGAAGCATAGGTATTAGCACGGGAGCCGTTGAAATGGGACAGGGTGTTAACACCAAAATGATGCAGGTGGCAGCCTCGGTGTTGTCGGTAGATGTTGCAAGGGTAAAAATTGAAACCACCAACACCACAAGGGTTGCCAACACCTCGCCCACGGCTGCCAGCTCGGGGGCCGACCTTAACGGAAAAGCCCTTGAAACAGCTTGCAACAAGCTGAAAGAAAAACTTATAAAAGTGGCTGCCGGTCTGCTGAACTCCTCCCCTTCCCTTATTGAAATAAAAAACGAGCATGTTTTAACCGACGGTAAAGCAACAAACCTGACATGGGAACGGTTGGTGATGGAGGCACACCTTGCCAGGATAGGTTTAACCGAAAACGGACATTATGCAACCCCCGTAATCCATTTCGACAAATCAAAAGAAAAAGGTCACCCGTTTGCTTATTACGTTTTCGGCATGGCCGGAATTACCGCCACCGTTGATACCGTAAGAGGTACTTATCAAATTGATGACGTTCGTATTGTACATGATTTCGGCAAATCAATGAACAGGACAATTGACCATGGTCAAATTGAAGGTGCGGTGGTTCAGGGCATCGGATGGGTGACCATCGAAGAACTGGCATTTAGCGAATCCGGAAAATTGTTATCCGATTCTCTTTCCACATACAAAGTCCCCGATATCTATTCGGCCCCTCAAAAAATTGTTATCGAAGATTTAAAAACAGAAGGAACCCAACAGGCAATATTTAAATCAAAAGCTGTTGGCGAACCGCCTTTCAATTACGGTATTGGAGCATTTTTTGCCATTCAGAATGCCATGAAAGCATTTCGTGAAGATTACCGGCTTAACCTCAACCTGCCCGTTACACACGAAAAAGTATTAACAGGATTGTATAAAACCGATAAGTCAATACAATAATCAACAAAAATTGTGAACGGAGCAACCGCCCACAACCAATTTCGGTTATCCGTTTCCGAAAGCGGATAAACAAAACCCGATGGTAAAAATGCGGTTAATTGATATAAACCATATAATATCAGCACAAAACATTTTTTGGCACATCTATTGAAAACATAATGGCACAACAGCAATTGGAGCCTGTTGGTAAATGTAAATTTGGTTTTGGTGAATCAGGTCGGTGTAGTTCTTCTCCGGCCTTTTTCTTTTTTTATCCTCCGCGTTTTATTTCTTCTCAATCTTTTTAGTTTTGCCTGTTATTTGTTGTGTTAAACAAAGTTGTTTTAAAAATGGCAGATATACACAAACTTAATTGACACCACGTAAATTAAAAAACGTATCTGATCTGCAAACAGTAAACAAAAACGAAAATGTTAACCAACGTTTGATTAATATCTCCTTATCAGGTTTTTTTAACGAGAGATTTAAAACAACCGAAAACGGAAATAAATTTTAAGCAACTTTTATGATTAACAATAATTAACGACCCGAAAAAACAAAATTATTGCATTTTTGTGCATATAAAAAAATTGATTATGATTGAATTTATTATCATTCTTCCGTTGTTGTTCACCATTCCTACCATTTTTCTTTGGGGTGCTTTTGAAAAAGCCGGACAAAAAGGATGGAGTACACTTATTCCCTTTTACAATCTTTACATCTTTCTAAAAATCATAAAAAAACCCATGTGGTGGTACGCGTTGTTAATTTTTCCGTTTATCAACGTTTTTATGTATATGCTGATGTTGGTTGAACTGGCAAAATGTTTCAACAAATTCGGACTTGGCGAGCAGTTTCTGGCTGTGGTTCTGCCTTTTGTATATTTCCCGTGGATAACTTTAAAAAACGACGAAAAATTTGTCGATCCCGATGAACGGCCCGAAATAAAAAAGAGCGCGGCCCGCGAATGGACCGATGCCATTATTTTTGCCGTGGTGGCCGCCACCATCATCCGCACCTTTATCATGGAAGCATACACCATTCCCACATCATCAATGGAAAAGTCGTTGCTGGTGGGCGACTATCTTTTTGTAAGCAAAATGGCTTACGGCCCCAAACTACCCAATACACCCCTCTCGTTTCCTTTTGTGCATCATACACTCCCCTTAACCAAAAGTACCAAATCGTATTTGGAATGGATATCACTTCCCGATATCCGGTTCCCGGGATTCGGCCACGTGCAACGTTTTGATGCCGTTGTTTTCAACTATCCGGCCGGCGATACCGTTTCAACACGATTTCAAAGTAATGTAAGTTACTATTCGCTGGTAAAAGAATACGGCAGAAAACGGGTATGGACCGATAAACGGAATTTTGGAGATATCGTTTACCGCCCGGTTGACAAACGCGAAAACTATATAAAAAGGTGTATCGGGTTACCCGGCGACACCCTGCAAATTAAAAACCGCGAAGTATATATCAACGGCAAACTGATTCATAATCCCGGAAAACAGCAATTTCAGTACAGGGTAATTACCGATGGAAGCAGCATCAATCCGAAGCTGCTCGACAAACTGAACATAACCGAAGGCGGAAGAACCAGTTTGCCCGGCGAATTTATTTACGTACTTACCGAGGAGGCCCGCGATGCGCTGGCAAAACTGCCTGTGGTAAAAAAGATTGAAGTACTGAATAAACCGGCCGGCGTTCGCGATCCCGATATTTTCCCTCAAAACGTTAACTTCGACTGGAACCGCGATAACTTCGGACCGCTTTGGATTCCAAAAAAAGGGGTTACCATCCAACTTAATCCCAAAAACCTTGCGTTGTACAAACGGGCCATCAGGGTTTACGAAAACAACAACCTTACCATTAAAAATAACAAAGCCTATATCGACGGGAAACCGGCCGAAACCTATACCTTTAAAATGAACTATTACTGGATGATGGGTGATAACCGCCACAACTCGGCCGATTCGCGCTATTGGGGATTTGTTCCCGAAAATCACATTGTGGGTAAAGCCGAATTTGTTTGGATGTCGCTGGACCCCAACAAACCGTGGCTCGACGGTAAAATACGCTGGAACAAGATATTCAGGATGGTTAAATAACCATATTATAAACCGGAACCGTGTAAGTGACTAATCATCAATTAAACGGTTCTGATTCAATTTGTTTTCTTAGTGCCGGACATAGGCCGGTTTACCCGGTCACCAATCCTAACAATATTATTATCTTTGTCGGTTACAATACCCGGATATGACATCAATAAAAAACAAAACAAAATCAGGAAACAGACTTAAAGAGCCCCCTAAAAAGGCTGCTGAAAAGAAACCGGCAAAAAAGAAAACAACCGGCAAAACAAAAAGCAAACCCGGTGCGAAAAAAGAGCGTAAAGTTGACCCGCGCGTATGGCGTATTACAGGTTTTATATTTATCCTGTTTTCATTTTATCTTGTCCTTTCGTTTGTTTCGTTTTTTGTTAACTGGTTTGATGCCAATCCCGAAATGCTGGTTAACAAAACCTTTAACATAACCCGCTACTTTAGCGACCATGCCCGAATCGTTCAAAGCTGGACCGGAAAAACCGGATCGGAACTGTCACATTTTCTCGTACTAAACGGTTTCGGACTGGGGGCATTTTTTATTCCCGTACTCTTTTTTGAGTTTGGGGTAAGAATGATGACCAAATTTAAACTGCTCCGCAAATGGCGGTTATTCGAAGGTATGGTAATATCGTTGCTTTGGCTTCCGCTGCTTATGGCATTAATCTTTCCAAATCACCCCGACAACATTATGGGCGGATTAACGGGACATCAGCTGCACCTGTGGCTAAGTCAGTATTTTGGAAAAGCCGGCGAAATCATTCTCCTTATTTTTGTAATTGCCGTTTTCATTTTAATCGATTACCAGTTTTCCTTTATCAGGAAAAAGAAAAAAGAGCAAAAGAAAAAAGAAGCCGAAGAGAAAAAACGTACACAATCAAACACCGATATTCCCTCCGATAAGTACAACACCGTTGAGTTTTCGGTAAATGATGATACCGATTTCAGCAAACAAGAAGAAGATAAGGAAGGTGAAATTACCCTCGAAATCGATCCTGTTGCTGACAATAAGAACTTAAATGAAGAAACAGACAAAACACCGGACAAAGAAAACAATGAACCGGAGGAGGTTGAACTGACCGTTGAAACGGCACCCAAAGAAAAAGAGATTAAACCTGCGGTTAAGCCCGGTGATCATATTGGCATTGACTCCGATTTTGATCCGCGACTCGATCTGCCCGACTACAAATTCCCGCATCTCGACCTGCTGGAAAAATATGATGACGGCGACGTGCTGGTTGATCGCGAAGAGCTGGAAAGCAATAAACTCAGAATAGTTGAAACGCTTAAAAACTACAACATAGGTATTGTTAAAATAAAAGCCACCATCGGCCCTACCGTTACCTTGTACGAAATTATTCCGGCACCGGGAGTTCGTATTTCAAAAATTAAGAACCTCGAAGACGACATTGCCCTGAGTCTGTCGGCCATGGGTATCCGAATTATTGCACCCATACCCGGTAAAGGAACAGTAGGTATCGAAGTACCCAACCTGTCCCCCACCATTGTTTCCATGCGCTCGGTACTCGGTTCCGAAAAATTCCAAAACTCCAAATTTGAATTACCCCTCGCTTTGGGAAAAACCATCTCCAACACCAGTTTTGTTGTTGACCTTGCCAAAATGCCGCACATACTGATGGCAGGTGCCACAGGTCAGGGCAAGTCGGTTGGATTGAACGCCATTATTGCTTCGCTCTTATACAAAAAGCATCCTGCCGAATTAAAATTTGTTTTGGTCGATCCCAAAAAGGTTGAACTTACCCTTTATTCGCGCATCGAACGCCATTTTTTAGCCAAGCTGCCCGACTCCGAAGAGGCCATCATTACCGATACACGTAAAGTTGTACGTACCCTTAACTCCCTTAGCATCGAAATGGACAACCGCTACGAACTGCTTAAAGATGCTCAGGTTAGAAACGTTAAAGAGTACAACGGTAAGTTTGTTAAACGTCGGTTAAACCCATTGCACGGACACCGTTATTTACCCTACATAGTTTTGGTTGTTGATGAATTTGCCGATCTGATTATGACGGCCGGAAAAGAGGTGGAAGGCCCCATAACCCGGCTGGCACAACTTGCACGTGCTGTGGGCATCCATCTTATTATTGCAACACAACGACCATCGGTTAACATCATTACGGGTACCATAAAAGCCAACTTCCCCGCGCGAATTGCCTTCAGGGTTATTTCAAAAATCGATTCACGCACCATCCTCGATGCCGGAGGAGCCGACCAGCTGGTAGGACGCGGCGATATGTTGCTTTCAACAGGCAGCGACCTTACCCGTTTGCAATGTGCCTTTATCGACACCCCCGAAGTTGAACTGCTTACCGATTACATCGGCTCGCAGCGCGGCTACCCAGATGCCCTGCATCTTCCGGAATATGCCGACGAAGAAACCGAAGCAAAAAACGATTTCGACACAAGCGAACGCGACCCGCTGTTTGAAGATGCCGCAAGAATTATTGTTCAAACACAACAAGGGTCAACATCGCTGTTACAGCGTAAATTAAAACTGGGCTACAACCGTGCCGGACGAATAATTGACCAGCTTGAAGCAGCCGGTATCGTCGGGCCGTTTGAAGGAAGTAAAGCCAGAGAAGTCAGGGTAGCCAACGAAATGGCTTTGGAACAGTTCTTGAAAGATTTAGATATGAAAGACGGAAATGAATTATAAACAAAGATTATGAAAGAGATTAAATTATCATTGTTGGGTTTACTGCTTTTTTCATTTGGAATAGTACAGGCCCAAAGTAAAAAAGAGGCCGAAAAACTGTTGGAAAACGTTATCAACAAAATTGCTGCATACAACAATTTTGAAGCCGACTTGTCATATACCATGGTCAATACCGAAATGAACATCGACGAAAAGAAAACGGGTAAAATTTTTGTTTCGGGCGACAAATACCGTATTGAGATGCCGGGTCAAACCATAATTTCGGACGGTAAAACCTTATGGACCTATATTGAAGATTCGGAAGAGGTAATGATTAGCAATCTGGAAGATAACGACGAAAGCATTTCTCCCACAAAAATCCTAACCAGTTACAACAAAGATTACGATGCAAAATTTGACCGGGATGCCGCTTACAAAAACAGCAATTTAAAGCTGATAAACCTCAAGCCTTCCGAAGGTAAGAACTTTGAAAAGATGAGCGTTTTGGTAAATGCAAAAAAAATGGAACTGGAAAACTTTTCGGTTTATGACAAAAACGGAAATATTTTTACCTATCACATCATCAATTTGAAACCCAATATTGAATTGCCCGCCGACACCTTTACATTCGACCCGCAAAAACACCCGGATGTGGAAGTGGTGGATATGAGGTAGAGAGGATTAACTTGTTGCTCGTTACTTGTTGCTTGTTGCTTGTTGCTTGCCGCAAGCCCCAACGTCATTCCGAAGGAGGCACGACTGAGGCCCGCCTGAACGCTGAACTCCAGACACTCCAAATTTTAGGCACTCCAAACTTCAAGTACTTTTGATTTTTGATTTGCCTGCCCGTCCGGCAGGCGGGCCTGCCACTCCCGCAAGCCCCACCGTCATCCCGAAGGAGGTACGACTGAGGGAGCTCCCGGAAACCAGCCTGCCTCTAAAACAAAAGTGAGTTCGGTCATTAATAGTGGGGGATTCCCGCCTGCCGGCAGGGCAGGCTTCCTCCCTGCGGTCGTCAGAATGACGGAGAAGAAAGAAGCAGTCGTCGAATTAACGTGTTGCTTGTTGCTGTCTGGTTCAAAGTTTGAAAG
>CAYNVN010000045.1:0-8545 GCA_964400655.1 uncultured Lentimicrobiaceae bacterium | reverse complement strand
TCACTATTTTGTAGCTCAGGCAATATATAACATTCTTCCTGAGCGATTTGCCGTTGGATTAAATTACGAGTATGGTATGCGTATCAACAAAAACCTCGCTTCGGCAAACGATCAGCGCATAATTTTCTCGGCCCGATATTTAATTAATTACAGCCAATAAAACATTGTCAATAAAACACAAAAACATAATCGGTTTATTTTTAATAATCAGTACCCTTGTACTATCAGTAAACGGTTATGCCCAGAAGAAAGAACAAAAAAGAGCCAAACCCTTTATCGATACCGTTGATAACGCTTTCGATATAAGTTACTACCTCTATAATCTGCATGGTTTTTTACCAGTAGTATCGCCCGTTACCGAACCTGCCGTGGGATACGGAGCAATAGCCGCAGGACTGTTTTTTATACCAAAGAAAACAGACCCTAAAAATAAAAAATTCAAAATGCCCGATGTGGCAGGATTTGCCGGAGGCTACACTCAAAATCATACATGGTTTGCCGGAGTCGGGTATTTCGGTTTCTGGAAAGATGACCACATCCGATACAGGGGAGCGGCAGGATACGGTGATGTCAAACTTAAATACTATGGAAAAGGAGGCGGGTTCCTTGAAGATAATCCGGCCAATTTTACCATACAGGCATTGGGCTTTGTTCAGCAGGCAGAATTCAGAATCGCCAACAGCCACTTTATGCTCGGCGGGAAATATAGCTTTACCAAAACCAAAGTTACCGCTTTTGAAGAGAGCAAACTCCCCTTTGTTGACCCAAAAGAGTTCGACCTCACCAATAGCGGAATCGGAATAATCGGTGAATTTGAAAATCTCGACAACATTTTCTCTCCAAACAAAGGTTTACGTTTTGTGGTTACTTACAACCAGTACCTTGAGCTGCTTGGCAGCGACCGTAACTATGGCAGACTGATATCTTTTGCCACCTGTTATTTGCCGGTTATCAAATACAAATGGGTTTCAGGATTCAGGGCAGAATTTCAAATGGCCACCGGCGACCCGCCCTTTTACGCCTATCCCTTTATCTTTTTAAGAGGCGTGCCGGCATTGCGATATCAGGGTAAATATACATTACTTGCCGAAACCCAGCAAAACATCTTTGTTACCCGGCGTTGGATGATGGATGCATTTGGAGGATACGGACAAACATTTAACAAAAAAATCGACGGATATCTTGCTTGGAATGCCGGTATGGGATTCAGGTATTTAATTGCAAGAACTTTGGGGTTACGTATGGGCATTGATGTGGCCAAAGGTCCCGATGAATGGGCATTTTATATTGTTGTGGGAAACGCATGGCTTAGGTAATGACAAAAAGAATTTAAATAAATAAGTATCTTTGTACCTATAAAGATAGTATGTTCAACTAATATTTAATAACATGAAAGCATTTTACAAATCCATTTTAATCGCATCTATTTTCACATTTTTAATTACACATAACGCTTTCTCACAGTATGCTTCAAAAAGAGTTAAATCAAAATACGAAGCTTATACCGATAGTTTAAAAAAAGTAGATTATCATTATGTTTTTCCGTTTTGGGGACAAAAAGCTTATCAGCGGGGTATCGATATTCAATACCCCATTGGTTTTATGGCCAACTATTTTTGGATGGATCAGGGAATCGTTATTGACAATTTCCAACTGGGCATAAACAAACCCGATGGCTCCGAACTACTTCCTCTAACCCCGTTGGACGACGAAATATTAAGTTTTGGAAACAACACAAACCAATCGTGGTCGTTTAATATCAGACCCGATATCTGGCTCTTCCCGTTTATTGACCTCTATGGTATTTTTGGTTACGGTCGTTCATCAACAACAGTGGAAGCGATTTTACTCGGAAAACCGTTACCCACCAAACCCGTTGAACAGGGAATCACCACAAGCGGTGTGGGTGTTTTGGTTGCCGGAGGTGTGGGACCTGTCTGGATTTCGTTAGATGCCAATATAACATGGAACAAACCCGAGCTGCTTGACAAAGCCACCATGGCAAATGTGGTTGGTATCAGAATGGGAAAAGTATTTACCTTTAAAAAACGTCCTCATAGTAACATCTCGGTTTGGATAGGAACCATGTTTGTTACCATGCAAAATGAAACACTCGGTTATATCAAACTTAACGAAGCCATTGACGATTACCAAGGCGTTAAGGATGGCATTGTCGATAATATAAACGATAAAATCAACGATCCCGAAACCGGCCCCGTAAAAAAGAAATTGCTTGAAAAACTAAGAGATGCCGTGGCCGAAAGTACCGGCGAATCAACCATTGCTTACAACATGGACAAACAGGTAAAAGCCCATTGGAACGGATTGGTGGGCATTCAATACCAAATCAATAAAAGCTGGCAGCTGCGTACCGAAGGCGGTATAATAGGCGACCGTAAATCAATCTTGTTATCACTCAATTACAGAATGCTGGGATTTAGAAAAAAATCAAAGTTTAATCCGTAAAATTAATATTGACAAACCGCCCTGCACAAACCCGAAATAAACCAAAAACATTATAAAGAATGAAGAAAATATTATCATCGGTAATTATCATGTTGCTCTTCAGTGTATCGTATGCTCAAAACGATACGCTTGTAAGCTATTACCGGCAAAAGGCATTGGAGTATCAACAAAGTGTTAAAATGGCCGAACACAGTTTGAGTGGTGCCCGGTCTAAAGCGGATGCAGCACAGGCAGGAAGGTTACCTCAACTTGATTTTAACGGCAGATATGCCTACTACGGCGAAGGTATTTTACAGGCCCCAACCGATATTGGCGTTCCGGGAGAAGAGATCAACCACTTCTATTCTCTCAATCTCGACCTGTACCAGCCCATTTTAACCGGAGGATATCTTATCAATAAAAAACGGATTGCCGAATCGGAAACAAATATGATGCAGGAGCTGGTATATATGAACAAACAACAGGTTATGCTTAAATCCGACCGGTATTATTGGAATGCCGTGGCAAAAAACGAAATGCTGAAACTTAACATAAAGTATCAGGAAGTTCTTGCCGACTTTGTTAAAGTAATTAAAGACCGTGTTGACGAAGAGGTAGCCGGCATGAACGAGCTATATCAGTCAAAAGTAAGATACAATCAGGCAGGTTACGATGTTATCAACAGCAAAAAAGAGTTGCAGGTAAGCATGATGAGACTCAATAAATTGATAGGTTTACCGCTCGACACACCCGTGTATATTGCCGATTCGTTAATTGTTGTTCAATGGAACCGGGCGGTTGACACACTGACTGAACTGGCACTGAGCCAGCGGCCTGAAATAAGTTTTCTTAAAAATCAGGTTATGAAAAATCAATATACAGAAAAAATTACCGGTTCAAAATACATGCCTCAACTGGGCGCACTCATCGGCGGCAAATGGGGCGCACCTGCTCCGGGATTAGAAAAAGATCCGGGATTCAACTACTACCTTAAAGCACAACTTTCCATTCCTATTTTCCACTGGAACCAAAAACACAAAGAGGTTTTTGCCATACGGCAACAAACCGAAATATCAAAACTGCAAATGCAGCAAACAAAAGACCAGATAACGTTACAGGTTGAAAGCAGTTACTATAAACTGGAACGTTCGCAGGAGCAGCTTGATTTTGCCAAAAGCTCACTGGACAATGCCAAAAAAAATGTTGATGTTTTCCTCGACAGGTATAACGAAGGTTTATCCTCGGTACTGGAGGTTCTCGATGCTCAGTTGGGATGGCAACAAACCTACCGCAACTATATCATGGCAAAATACGACCTCAATGTTGCCTACTCCGATTATTTATATGCACTTGGCGAATTCAGCAAAATGTCGAAAAAAAATCAATAAAAACATAATAAGATGAAGAAATTAACCTATTTATTAACGTTAGTGGTTGTATTTATCTTTTTTACCGGATGCAGCTCCGAAGAAGCTCCAAAAAAAGAGATTATAAGACCCGTTAAAGCCATGATAATCGGCAGTACCGCAGACCTTGCAGACCAGGGATATCCTGCCACAACAAAAGCAACACAGGAAGCGGAACTATCTTTCAGGGTTGGCGGCCCTTTAATAAAAACAAATGTTATTGAAGGTGCCAAAGTTAAAAAAGGTCAACTGGTGGCCCAATTGGACCCGAGAGATTATAAAATTGCCGAACAGTCGGCAAAAGCCCGTTACGAGCAAACCAAAGCCGAAGCGGAACGCTACAAACGCCTATGGAAAAAGGGAGCCGTGGCAAAAAACGATTACGACCGCAAAAACGCTTTGTACCTCGAAGCAAAAGCAGCCTGGGAAGATGCAGTTAACGATTTAAAAGACACCAAACTCCACGCCCCGTTCACCGGATATTACGGTAAAAAACTTGTGGATGTGGGTCAGGAGGTACTGCCCAAACAGGCCATCACAACCCTGTCAAACCTCTCAATTATTGAAGTAGCAACCACCATTCCCGAACAATTGGCGGTAAAATTCAGAAACTTCGACTCATTTAATGTTACCTTTGATACTTATCCCGGTAAGGTTTTTAAAGCCACCCTCAAAGAGATGGCTAAAGTACCCACAGCCGAAGGGTTTCCCTTACGCCTCTATCTCGACCATGTAAACGACCCCAACAATCCGGATCAACCCAAAATCTCAGCCGGAATGAGCTGTAAAGTCAACATTAACCTGAAAAACATTACCAACGAAGATAATATATTAACCATTCCTTTTGCGGCGGTTTTTGAAGGCGAAACCGATAAAACACCCTCCGTTTGGATTTTAGAAGGAAACGGCGATGTTAAAACCGTAAAAAAACAGCATGTAAAACTGGATGGCTTTTCAGGAAAAGACAATGTTAAAATTGCCAGTGGCCTAAAAACCGGACAACAAATTGTTGTTGCAGGTGCCAAACGTCTTATTGAAGGACAGAAAGTTAAGATTCTTGACCAAAAAGCTTTTAATTAAATCAATTGGGTATTATGAATATTGCAGGATACGCATTAAAAAATAAGCAGGTCATATTTTTCTTTCTGATCATCACCATTATCGGAGGAATATTTGCCTTTGAGCATTTGGGAAAACGCGAAGATTCCCCCTTTGTGATCAAACAGATTATATTTATGACCTACTATCCGGGAGCCACTGCCGAACAGGTCAGGGAACAGGTAACCGAGATCATTGAAAGGGAAATACAAACCCATCCGCTGGTAGATTTTATCAAATCCGAATCACGTCCGGGATTTAGCTATATAAAAGTTGACATGTACCAATGGGTACCCAAAGAACGCTTTGGCCAGGTTTGGGACGAAATGCGACGTAAAGTAATGGATGTACAATCCAAGTTGCCCAAAGAAGCAAGTACCATTATTGTTAACGACGACTTTGGTGCCGTTTACGGAATCTATTACGGACTTACCGCCGACCCGGGTTTCTCCTATTCCGAACTGGAAGATTATGCCCAGTTTATCAAACAGCAACTGGCAACGGCCGAAGATGTTGCCAAAGTAAAACTGTTTGGTATTCAGGACCGGGTGCTTAATGTTTACATCTCGGATCAAAAACTGGCAAACTCCGGAATTACACCCAAAGATATCCAAACGGCACTGGCATCGCAAAACCAGCTGATTAATACCGGTCAAATTGAATCGGGGAGTTTTGATGTAAGAATTGATGCCGTGGGTACCTTTAAATCCATCGAAGAGGTAAAAAACCTTGTCATTACCGGAAAACAGGGTAACCGCATTCGTCTTGGCGATTTGGCAAGCGTTAAAAAAGCTTACAAAGATCCGCCCGGCCAAATGATGCGCCTCAATGCGCTGCCGGCCATCGGAATCGGCTTTTCAACCCGCGAAGGTGGAAACTCGGTGGTAGCCGGAAGAAGCATTCGCGAAAAACTGGAACAAATTATGCCACTCCTGCCGGTGGGCATCGAAATGAACGGCATCTATTTTGAAGACGAGGTAGCTTTAGAAGCCAACAACACTTTTATTGTCAACCTGCTCGAATCGCTGGCCATTGTTATCGTACTTATTCTCTTATCCATGGGGGCCCGTGCCGGCCTGCTTATTGGCACAAGTTTACTCTTCTCAATTTTAGGAACACTTTTCCTGATGCTGCCTTTCGGCATCGACCTGCACCGCACCTCGCTGGCAGCCATTATTATTGCCATGGGAATGCTGGTTGACAACGCCATTGTGGTAACCGACAATGCCCAGATGAAAATTGCCAAGGGCATGAAACGAAAAAAAGCGCTGGAAGAGGGAGCCTCCATCCCCCAGTGGGGACTACTGGCGGCTACCATCATTGCCACGCTTTCGTTTTTACCCCTCTATCTGGCTCCAAGCAACACAGCCGAAATTATTAAACCGCTGTTTGCCGTACTTGCCATCGCCCTTACACTCAGCTGGGTTTTTGCCCTGATACAAACCACCACGTTCGGCGACTTTATCCTTAAAGAAGCCAAAGGCGGCGGAGAAAACAAAGACCCTTACGACACACCGTTTTACCATAAACTCACCAATTTTATCGAAGGCATAATTGCCAAAAAGTACCTTACACTTGCAAGTGTTGTGGCGCTTTTTATTATCAGTATCTGGCTCTTTAAATATGTAAAACAGGACTTCTTTCCGGCCATCAACAAACCAATGTTTAAAATCGATTACTTCCTGCCGGAAGGTGCCGATATTAAAGCGGTGGAAGCCGATGTTAAAAAAATGGAAGAGTATCTGTTATCCCGGGAAGATGTTAAACAGGTGTCTGTTACACTGGGCGCATCACCCTTAAGATATTATCTGGCATCCGTATCGTGGAGCCCGCGGCCCAACCTGGCCAACATTTTGGTTGAAACCACCGACTATGTTGCTGCCGATTCGTTAATGAAATCGTTTAAGCAGTATGTTGACAACAATTTCCCCGATGCAATGGCCATCTTTTACAAATTTAAAGTGGCTCCGTCGCCCGACGCAATTATTGTAGCTAAATTTGACGGCCCCGATCCGGTTGTTTTAAGAGAGCTGGCCGAAAAAGCCAAAGCCATTATGCGCGAAGACCCGCTTGCCATTAACATACGCGACGGATGGGGAGTTAAAACACCAAAACTGGAACCGGTGTACTCTCAAAACAAAGGCCGTATTGCCAATGTTACCCGAACCGATATGGCACGAGCCATGCAACGCATTGCCGACGGACAACAAATTGGAACTTATCGCGAAGGCGACTGGGTTATGCCGGTACTGCTAAAGGCTAAAAACCGCGACAATTATAACTACGGCCACATAGGAAGCCTTCCGATTTTAAATGCCTACGGCAACATCATTCCGCTTGAACAGGTAACCGATAGCATACCCATTAAGTACGAAAACTATTACCTTACCGAGTTTAACCGTCAGCTAAGTATTGCCGCCCAGTGCGACCCCGTTGCCGGCGTAGGTAATGCCGAACTTGAAGCAAGTCTGATGCCGAAAATTGAAGCAATACCTCTGCCTCCGGGATACCGCTTATGGTGGGACGGAATATACTATACCCAGCAAATGACATCGGATGCCATCGGAAGTAAAGTACCCATAGCCGTTTTGCTTATCATTACCATTCTGATGCTCCAGTACCGCAACTGGAAAACCGTTACCCTTATCGGACTTATGGTTCCGTTGGTTATTATCGGTATCACCTTTGCATTTCTTGCTTCAGGCCTCTTTTACGGATTCTTTGCCGTACTCGGTATATTGGGACTTGTGGGAATGGTCATAAAAAACGCCATTGTACTGCTTGACCAGGCCAATCAGGAAATAGAAGAAAACGGACGCACACAGTACGAAGCCATTGTTATTGCAACTCGTTCAAGAGCCATTCCGGTTGCCATGGCAGCAGGAACAACCATTCTCGGTATGGCCCCCCTCCTCCCCGACCCCATGTTCGGAGGAATGGCCGTTTCCATTATGGGAGGACTTTTTGTTGCAACACTGCTTACAATTATAGTGCTTCCTGCCATGTATGCTGCATTCTTCGGACTGAAAAAGCCCGAAACAAAACCGGAAAAAGTTAACAGGCAAATTAATACCCCCGAATAGATCGACACAGTTAATCATTCGATAATAAAATGCCATGTTCCGTAAGGAGGAACATGGCATTTTTTATGTGCCGGCCAATACAAAATTTATTCTATTTCGTATCATTGTAATATATATCTGTACTTGTCGTCTAAATAATTGAAATGACCGTTGAAAAATTCAAATCGGAGTTGCTGCCCAAAAAGAACAAATTGTTCAGGCTGGCGCTGTTCCTGCTTAAAAACAGAGAAGAGGCCGAAGATACGGTGCAGGAGATATATCTGAAACTGTGGGATATGCGAAATACCCTGAACAAATACTCAAATATGGAAGCCGTGATGATGACAATGACAAAAAACAGATGTTTGGACAAGATTAAAACCAAACGCGAAAAATTCGGCAGCCTTAACGAAGAGATAAACAAACAGCCGCTGATTAACCCCATGGAACAATCCATTCAAAAAGATATGATAAAGCAGGTTAAAGAGCTGATGGAACGGTTGCCCGAACAACAAAAAACCATTTTACACCTTA
>CAYNVN010000044.1:0-10318 GCA_964400655.1 uncultured Lentimicrobiaceae bacterium | reverse complement strand
CAACTGCTCCACTTCTCAACATCTCAACTTCTCAACTTCTCAACTTCTGAACTTCTGAACTTCTGAACTTCTGAACTTCTAACCTTCTAAACTTCTCAACCTTTCCGGACTCCCCACACAAGCCTTCGTTCGACCGAAAAGGTTTACTTCGCGGTTCATTAAAACTTCAAACCTCCAAACCTCAAACTTTGAACTTCATACCTCCCCTATTTCACCCAAACGGTTTTAATATTGGTAAACTCTTTAATGCCGTAATTGGAAAGCTCGCGGCCGTAACCCGATTGTTTGCTTCCGCCGAAAGGCAGACGGGGGTCTGATTTGGTCAGCCCGTTAATAAACACCGCCCCTGCTTCTATTTTACCTGCCAGCTCTTCGGCAAGTTTCATATCCTGTGTCCAAAGGCTGGCACCAAGTCCGTAAATGGTATCATTGGCAATTCTAACGGCATCCCACGCATCTTTTGCCGGTATTATCACCGAAACAGGGCCAAAAGTTTCCTCATCGTAAACAGGCATACCTTTTGAAACATTGGTAAGCAGGGTGGGTTTATAAAACCAGCTGTGGGCATCAAGTCGTTCTCCGCCGGTAATAAGGGCTGCTCCCGCTTTAACCGAATCGGTCACCTGTTTTTCAATATTCTCAAGCAGGTCGGGGCGCGCCAATGGGCCCATATCGATGCGCTCCTGCATGGGGTCGCCCAGCCACATATTTTCCAGTAAGGCTTTTTGTTCTTCAACAAACCGGTCGTAAATATCTTCCACCACAATAAAACGTTTGGCGGCAATGCAAACCTGTCCTCCATTCAACATGCGCGAACATACACCCGTTTTACACGATTCGTTTATTTGTGCATCGGCCAAAACAATATAGGGGTCTGATCCGCCCAGTTCCATTACGGTTTTCTTCAGATGGCTTCCTGCAACCGATGCCACTGCCTGTCCGGCACGCCGGCTTCCTGTTAAGGTAACCCCCTGTACCAGCGGATGGGCAATAACACCGTCCGATAACTCAACGGGAATAACAAGGTTGGTAAAAATATGTTCGGGAAAACCTGCCTCCGTGAAAAGTTTTTCAATGGTATGGGCTGCTCCCTGTACATTGGGTGCATGCTTTAGTAAAAAAGTATTGCCTGCCATTATGGTGGGAACCGCTGCCCGTAAAACCTGCCAAAACGGAAAATTCCACGGCATAATACCGTAAACCGGACCTATAGGATCAAAACGAACGTAGCTTTTGGTAACACCGGCTTCGTAAAATTCAGGTTGTAACAACCGCCCGGTTTCATCAGCATAATATTCGCAAAGCCAGGCGCATTTTTCTATTTCCGCCACCGATTCCGAAATGATTTTTCCCATTTCCATGGTAATCAGCTTTGCCAGTTCCTCTTTTCTGTTACGCAACAAAACTGCCATTTTTTTAAACAGGATGCCTCGTTCGGCATATGTCAGCTGTTTCCAATCCTGATAAGCCTTGTGATTTTTTTCAATAAGTAATTCGGTTTCACTTTTATTATGCTCCTTATATTCAGCAATAACCTCTCTTGTATATGGATTAATACTTCTCATAGCGCTATTTTTAAAACACAAATATAGATAATATGCCACCAAAACAACGGCGTTAAATCAGTTATTAATTACTTTTACGCACTTAAACATTGTAACATGAAAAAGTTATTGTTTTTCTTTCTTTCAGCATTTCTTTTCTCTTTTGTCGGCCGTTCGCAAAGCTGGAATCAAATGATTCCGAAAGAGATAAAAAAAGCTTATCAAAACAAAACCCGCTCCATTGACGGAACACCCGGCCCCGCATATTGGCAGAACCGTGCCGATTACACCATTGAAACCGTGTTAAATGCCGGAGAAAGCAAACTTTCGGGCCACGAAAAGGTGATTTACCATAACGAAAGTCCCGACACATTAAAGTATATTGTTATCAGGTTGTATCAGGATTTTTATAAAAAAGGTAACCTGAGAACATGGAAGATAGACGGCTCGGATATAACCAAGGGCGTTGACTACAATAAATTGAAAGTAACCCGTTGTAAAACCGGAAAAAGCATTTATAGCCATACCGCCCGATCGGCAACCAACCTCAGGGTCTTTCTTACGCAACCGTTGGAACCCGGCGACTCGTTATGTTTTGAAACCGACTGGAGTTTTCACATCCCGCAGAAAAGCTGGAACCGCATGGGAAATTATGGAAACGATGTTTTTATGATTGCTTACTGGTATCCGCAAATTGCTGTTTATGATGATATCGACGGGTGGGATATGGTGGAATTTAACGGGGTAACCGAGTTTTATAACGATTTTAACAATTATGATGTTAAAATTACCGTCCCTCCCGGATTTAAAGTGTGGGCAACAGGCGAACTGCAAAACGGTAACAACTTATACACCCGACAGATATTCAAAAGAATTAAAGAGGCATATCAATCAGATGAAATTAATACCCTGTTTACGGCTCAGGAATGCAGGGAGGGAAAGGTTTTAAAAAACAACCGGTCGGAAACGGAATGGCATTTTAAAGCTGCTTATGTTCCCGATTTTACTTTTGGAGTTGCCAAAGCGGTTAACTGGCAGGGTAGTTCGCTTATTGTTGACACCCTCACCGGTCGCCGTACTTTTGTTGATGCGGTTTTTCCCGATTCCATGATAACATTCCCCCGGGCAGCAAAATGGTGCCGCTGGAGTGTTGATTACATGTCGAAAGTTTTACCCGGTGTGCCATTCCCCTACCCTCATATTACTTCGTGGAGCAACGGAAGACGTTCAGGTGGTATGGAATCGCCTATGATGGCCAATAATGGCGACCCGAAAAGTGAAGCATCGGCGGCAGGACTTTTCTTTCACGAAATATCGCACAGCTACTTTCCCTTTTATACCGGAACCAACGAACGTAAATACGCATGGATGGATGAGGGATGGGCCGCTTATCTTACACGGTTTATTTACGATTCGCTTTATCCCGGTTACCATTATGCCCAACGTATGGTATCAACCTTCGAAAATATGAGCGGCAGTGAAAAAGAGGTTGTTGAAATGATACCTTCGTACCTTATTGCCGACTGGCAAACTTACCGTTCTCATGCTTACAACCGTTCCTCAATGGCTTACACCTTTTTGCGCGATTTGCTCGGCGATTCGTTATTTATCAAAGGTTTGCATACCTATATGAAACGCTGGCACGGCAGGCATCCCATGCCTTACGATTTTTTTGCATCCATGGAAGCGGGAACCGGACAATCGTTAAACTGGTTCTTTAAACCCTGGTTTTTTGAAAAGGTTTATGCCGATTTAGGAATTAAAAAAGTAACCCTCGACAACAAAGTGGTTATTCAAAACTATGGCGGATTGCCGTTACCTGTAAAAATTGTTTGCCGTTTTGATGATGGTACGAAACTGGAGATATACAAAACAGCCGCCCTGTGGAAAACAGGCCTTGATGCGGCGGTTATTGAAATTGAGAGTGATAAAAAAATAAAAAGCATAACGCTTGGTGATGATCTGATTCCCGATATCAATAAAGCCAACAACCGGTTTAATATCGAACCCCTTTCAGACAACTAAACACCATGTGTCATTGTCAATAATGTTAAAATCAATACGAAATTATATTAATTAACCGATATGAAAATTAAAAATTTACTATTTATTGCAATAACATTTATTGCTTTACAGAGTTTTGGTCAGGTAGCTCCCGGCCGGTATTATGTTCAGTTTACCGATAAAAATAATTCGCCTTATTCTTTGGAACATCCGGAGGCATTTTTAACCCAAAGGGCCATCGACAGGCGTGCCAATCAGGGAATTGAATATGATCAGCGCGATTTACCGGTTAACCCTCAATATCTCGACGGCGTTGCCGCCACGGGAGCCGAATTGATAAATTCCACAAAATGGCTGAACGGTGTAATGGTTCATACCACCGATCCGTCGGTAATAGATGCCATTAACGCCTTGCCGTATGTTTCCAATGTACGGGCCATTTCGGGGGAAACCGCTAACAGCACAAAACCGTTTTTTGAAAAAGAATCGGCCGGCCCTGAGAACAAACCCGCCAACCTTACCTTAAAAAACGGGTTGCTTTCGTTTGATTATGGATATGCTTACGATCAAATCAACCTAATTAACGGGATTCCTTTACACGAAGCCGGATACAGAGGCGAAGGGATGGTAATTGCCGTTATTGATGCCGGATTCGATCAGGTTGATACCGATTTACTTTTCGACAGTTTAAGAAACGACGGCAGAATACTCGGGACAAAAGACTTTGTAACCCCGGGAGGTAACGTTTATACGGCCCATTACCACGGAAGAATGGTTTTGTCAACCATGGCGGCAAATATTCCGGGTTTGATGATTGGTACGGCACCAAAAGCCTCTTACTGGCTGTTGAGGTCGGAAAATGCACCGCAGGAATATGTTGACGAAGAGTACAACTGGGTTTCGGCAGCCGAATTTGCCGACAGTGTGGGTGCCGATGTGATAAACAGCTCGCTGGGATACACCGAGTTTGATGACCCGTCGCAAAACCATACCTATGCCGATATGGACGGAAATACTACGGTGGTTACCCGTGGTGCGGATATTGCCGCCACAAAAGGTATATTGGTAGTAAACAGTGCAGGAAACAGCGGTACCAATTCATGGTTTTATATAGGTGCTCCTGCCGACGGTGATAGCGTGTTTACGATAGGTGCAGTTGATAACAGCGGCTATTATGCTGATTTCAGCTCAAAAGGGCCAACATATGACGGAAGAATTAAACCCAACGTTGTGGCTACCGGACTGGGAACTACCGTTTCGGACGGATATGACGGAGTTACCTTTGGAAGCGGTACCTCTTTTTCATCTCCCATTATTGCCGGTATGTCGGCCTGCTTGTGGCAGGCAATGCCCGGAAAAACCAATATGGAAATTCAGGATGCCATCATGCACAGTGCTTCGCAATATTTTAACCCCGATTCGTTATTGGGGTATGGTATTCCCAATTACCAAAGTGCCTGGTGGATATTGACTTCGGTTGACAGTAACACGGGAAATAACGATGAATTTGTTAAAGTTTACCCCAATCCGTTTAACAACTACGTTTACCTGAAATTTACCGATATGCAGACCAATTATGTAGATGTAAAACTTATAAATATGCTGGGCGAAGTTATTTACAATCAAACCATCACTTCACCCATTTATAAGTTATCGTTTGACGGGTTATCTGATAAAATGCCTGCTGGCTTTTACTTTTTACAACTTTCGGAGAAACAAAAAGTTCAAACGGTAAAACTTATCAAACGATAAGTTTGTTAGCGGGTTTTATAAAACAGTTTTCCTGTAATTACCAATCCGGTAAACATAAATATCCCGAAAACAAAACTACTGAAGGCGAGTTGCATGCCGCCCGAGATAATGTGGCCGCTTGTGCAACCTCCGGCCATGCGTGCTCCGAATATTAAAATAAACCCGCCGAAGAATGCCCATGCCGCTCTTGAAACAGCAGAGTTGTTTTTGTATTTCTTCCAGTTGGAGTGAACCATAACCGGTTTAAATTCACCTTTTGCCAGCGAATATATAAATGCTGCAACTATGGTTCCCAATAGGAAAATACCTTCCCACGCACCCGGTGTTTTAATTTTAGCAAAGTATGCGTTATTTGTTAAACCGGCAATCAAATCGGCCAGCCAGGGATAACTGGTGGAAGCGCCGATGGGCCTGTTGGTGGTAAACGTTAAAAAAACAATTACGTCCAAAACGGCAAGGGCAACACCCGATACAATCCATTTTTTATCAATGCTTTTCTCTTTTAAATGGATAAAAAAGGCGGCATAAATGATTAGCATGCCTATAATGGCCACCGTTATAAAGTATAAAAACGAATAACCGTTGAATAACGAATATAACGACAGCTTTCCGAGGTCAGGGCCAAGAATGCCTTTTATCGAAGGCAATGCCAGCGTATATGCGATGCCGCCAAACAAACCCCCGATAATACCAACCAGCGCATCACCCGATCCCTCACCCAGCGATACTGCCAGAGTACCCGGACAATAACCCAGTATTGCCATTCCCGCCCCAAATATCAAGCCGCCTAAAATAAGCCCGCCGGTAACAAAGGGTTTGACATGAAAATTTGACAATCCCAGTCCGGTGGTGATACTGAACAAAATAGCGCCCAAACCGATGGTAAGTAAAATGGTTTTTACAACGGTATTGTCTTTTAGCAAAGCCTGCCCGCTGATGGTGTTATACCTGTTTAGGCCTGCATACTGCAATATCAGTCCAAACAATGCACCAAAAACAAAAATTAAAATAGTGGTTCCCATAACAGTAAATTTTAAATTGCAACAAATGTACCTGACTTTTAACTATAAACATCTGTTTTGAAGTTAAAACTCAATTATTGTTACTTTATTTTTCTTTATAAAAGAATTAATAATCTGTCGCACCTCCCGGTTATCGTTAAAAGGTTTGATACAGTCGTGCAAATCGTTGGTATCGGAGATGTTACCTTCAATAAATCCGAAACCGCAATACTTTCCGGCTTCCACCTTTACCACCGATTTTTCATCATCGCTTCTGCCTTTATCCACAACAAAAAAGTTCTGCTTGTCAAAATGATAATTTTCCAATGCCTCTTGTACCCTTTTGTTGTAGGTTGCCGGCGCTTCTTCACCCATACAGGCTCCTTTGCACTGACGGATTTGATAATGAAAGCAGGCTCCTGCCGTGTTGTAAAGTCCGTTTAGCTTTTGACACAGTTCAAATTTTTCGGTCAGCCGGGTGAGATGTTCCCTGCCTTCAAACATGGAGGAATAGGTATAGAGCGGATTTAATTCGTCAATAATCTTCATCAGTTTAAGGTTGAGATAACCGTTGTCGTCGATAAACGAATACAAACCGTAATTAAAATAGGTACGGCGCTGCGCACGGTTAAAAAGCGGTTGATGTTTTTTTATTTCAGCCGATTCGAGCAATAGCGCTGCCAGTTCGCTTCCTGTTATCTGATAATCGACCGTGGCAATGGCATTTTTCATCTCAACCGCTTTTTTATGCAGGTTATTGCTAAGATGCGATAAAACCCGGTCGCGGATGTTAACCGATTTTCCCACATAGATCAGCTCTCCGGAGCTGTCGTAAAAATAATATACCCCGGCAACGGCGGGAAGGCCTTCGGTTAGCGACTTGTTAACCGATGCGCTCATTCCTTTTAAATCCAATTCTTCGGGATGTCCTTCGATGGAAAGCAGCAGTTCAAAAAGTTGAGTGGTTGCCATGGCATCTCCCATGGCCCGGTGCCGCGCCCGGTTGCTTATTCCCAGTTCGGTACACAATTTACCGAGGCTGTACGATTTTTTTCCGGGAATAAGTTTACGGCTCAGCTTTACCGTATCGATGGTTTTTCGTTGAAAATCGTATCCGAGGCTTTTAAACTCACTGCGAAGGAAACCGTAATCAAATCTTACATTGTGCCCCACCACAATCCTATCCATGGTCATTTCAACAATTTGTTTGGCCACCTCGTAAAATTTGGGTTCGTTTTTTACCATCTGATTGCTGATGCCCGTCATTTGCGTAATCCGGTAAGGAATCTTCTTTTCGGGATTGATAAGCGATGAAAATTTACCGGTGATGTTTTTTCCATCGTGTAATACAATGGCTATTTCGGTAATTTTCTCCTTTGCAGGGCTTAATCCCGTGGTTTCGATATCAATAATGGCGTATAACATTCAGGAATCCGGTTTGTTCAAAAATAGGGCTAATCTTTATTCCGGCAGGCTCCGAAGCGAAAAAAAACAAACCGACCTGAAAATCAGGCCGGCTTGCCAGAAACAACCAAAACTTATAAAAGAATTGGTTTATTCTTGAGGAATGGAAACAATAACCACCCCCTGTTGTTCATCGGCAAGGCAATGATAATGCACATCGGCATCAATACTTTTGGGATAAGGCAAACTGATTTTTTTCAACTAATGTCTGTTAAAGTTAATATTCAAGACGTTATAATCCGAAACGGGACAAAGCCGATTTATTTAAAGACAAATAATGTGCAACAGAGTTGTCTGAACAGTCGGCAAAAAGTTAATTCAGCTGAGTTTGTTATAAGTTCAATTTCATTTGAATGGCTTTAACCTGCTTTTTAAGCGAGGTAAGCTCTTCGGCAAGATTTTCTTTTATTTTGTTGGTTTCGGGAATTTCGGGACTGATGTAATTAACAAATTTCCATATCTCTTTCACTTCTCCCACGGCAATTTCATAAGGCTCGTACAACGGGTTTAACGAGTGCAGCATAAGCTTTCCTTCTTCTTTAATCTTATTTTCCACTACCTTAAACACAATGCCGTCCTCTCTTGTAAGGATAATGTAAGCATCCCTGTCGCGCAAGGTGTGCCAGTCCTGTATAAACTCTCCGGTAACATAAGCCCCGTCGGGGATGGGCAGCATGGAATCGCCGCTGATTTGAAAAGTGCGGTATTTTTTCTGGCGCGACAGAAAGGGCAGCCTGAAGGTAGGCAAAATACGAATGTAATCGGGATCGGCAAATCCTGTGGTATAACCTGCTTTGGCTTTTTCGCTTACCAGCTCTATGTTCTCTTCGTTGTCGGGCCCTACGGTGGTGGCAAGCACCCTTAGTTTACTGCCTTTAATGTAAATATCGTATCCGTGTTCCAACTGCGAAAGCTGACCCTCACTCAACGAAGTTAAATCAACCTTTACAAGGGTATCGATGGCTACTCCGTAGTATTCCGAAAATTTTGCCAGCGCCTCCATATTGGGCTGCCCTACCCCGTTTTCGTAACCACTTAGCGTAGGTCGTTTTATCCCCAGTGCAAACGCCACCTCATCCTGGGTACGTTTCCGACGCTTTCGTAAAAATTTAATGTTCGTTTTAAAATACATGCTCTTTATGTTTTAAAAATTCCGGTTTGGTAAATTAAAAAATGATTATATTACAATCGTAAAAATGATTATATAATAATCAAAAGTAAGCAATATTTTTTAATTGTCGGTTATATTATCAAAAATATTTAATAAAGATGTCAGAATACGGGAACAGGACCATTGTACATTTGGATTTGGACACCTTTTTTGTTTCGGTTGAGCGACTGGCAAACAGCAAACTGGAAGGTAAGCCGGTAATTATCGGCGGCATGTCCGACCGGGGTGTGGTGGCGGCATGCAGTTACGAATCGCGCAAATTCGGGGTACACTCGGCCATGCCCATGCAAATGGCCAAACGGCTGTGCAGTCATGCCGTGTTTATCAGAGGCGATATGGATTTATACAGCAAATATTCGCGTATGGTAACCGAAATCATTGCCGAGAAAGCCCCGCTTTACGAGAAAGCCTCTATTGACGAGCATTATCTTGATATTACCGGAATGGACAGGTTTTTCGGGAGTTTGCAGTGGACGCACGAACTACGACGTTACATTATCAAAGAAACGGGGCTTCCCATATCTTTTGGGCTTTCCACCAACAAAACGGTATCGAAGATAGCCACCGGCGAGGCCAAGCCCAACGGCGGGCTGCATATTCCGCCCCGGCAGGTAAAACCGTTTTTATTTCCGTTGTCCATTAAAAAGATACCCATGATAGGGCGTAAAAGCTACCGGTTATTGCGCTCCATGGGCGTTTCTACCATCAAAACGCTCAGTATGATACCCCCCGATATGATGGAACAGGTAATGGGAAAAAACGGTATTGTTATTTGGCGTAAAGCCAACGGCATCGACCCTGCGCCGGTAAAACCATACCACGAAAGAAAATCAACGGGCACCGAGCGCACTTTCGACAAAGATACCATTGATGTAAAACGGCTGAAAGAGATTCTTATCAGCATGGTGGAAAAAACGGCTTTTGAATTGCGGCGCAGCAACAAACTTACCGGTAACGTAACCGTTAAAATCCGCTATTCCAATTACGACACGCACACCCTGCGGCAACGCATTGCCTATACTTCGTTCGATCATGTTTTAATTCCTGTGGCACTGGAGCTGTTTGAACGATTGTATAACCGGCGAATGCTTATCCGTTTAATCGGTGTTCGTTTCAGCGATTTGGTAACCGGTCATCAGCAGTTGAACATGTTTGAAGACACCCCGGAAATGGCAGGCCTTTATCAGGCCATGGATCATATTCGCAAACGGTTTGGCAGCAAAGCTATAAGAAGGGCGGTGTTTTAAAATACGTACCCTAATACTCCCAAACTCCCTTTTCTTTCCCCGTCATTCCGCCACCCTCCCCGTCATTTCGACGACTGAAAGGAGGAGGCCTGCCCTGCCGGCAGGCGGGAATCCCCTAAAATGAATGACTGAATT
>CAYNVN010000043.1:0-21594 GCA_964400655.1 uncultured Lentimicrobiaceae bacterium | reverse complement strand
TAAAAATTATTGTTTAACTTTGACTAAGAAAGAGTCAACAAATTTCAGGACGATTCACAAGCCCCATCGTCATCCCGAGGGAGGCACGACTGAGGGATCTCCTGAGGATTGGCCTGCCCCTTAGACAAATGGTAATTCGGTAGATTATAGTAGGGGATTCCTCCTCCCTACGGTCGTCGGAATGACGGAATAGTTTCAATGAACGATGTGGTTTTGGGATTTACTCTAGGCACTCCAAATTTTAGGCACTCTAGGCACTTAATGATTGCAGATTTTTTGATTTAAAATTTTTGATTTGCCTGCCGGCAGGCAGGTTTGAAATTTGTTGCTTGTGATTTGGGATTTACTCCATGTTACTTTTTTCAACCTCTTCAATAAGATATTTTACACCTTCCTGTTTGGTAACGGTATTTAGCCACTCCCGGGGGTATCCCTGCGACCGGATACGCATTTTGTCATCCTTTACATAGCCGTCGTTGTATTTCATAACCAAAAAATTTCCCAACTCAACCCACTGTTTATGAACCTCATTTCCGGATGCAACCGAAAAGGCGGTAAGCTGCCGGATGCGTTCTTCAACCGGTAGCTTTTTAATTGCCTGCTCAAGAGAATCCTGCCCGGCAATAAACCTGCTCTCAAGTTTTTGCTGAAGGTTTTTAATATCCTTTACCATGGGCTGATAACGGATGTTGGCAAAGTTGGAAACAAAATTAAAAGCCCACCACATCGATTCACGGTCAAAATGGCGAATATCTCCTTTTGTATATGATTCGGGGATTTGAAGTGAAGCAATATAAAACGGAAAATAGCAGTTGGTATAGGTGTCGTCGAAACCAAACCACGCCACGGCAAAATCATCGGGCAGATAGTTACGAAGCTGGGCCACGTAGGAGTACGCCGTTTGTGGTGTGGAAATGGGTCGCTCCCATGAGTATTTTTTTCCTTCGTATTTCCACTCCATCGGTCGCGGGCGGTTCGGGTTACCGAAAGGGCCGGCAGCCAGGCCTTTGGTCATATCATATTCGGTACCTTCGTAATGGTCGCGAATAAGGCTGAACACATCCTGTAACCCAAGTTTATGGTCGGGTTTTATGTAAAGCGGGTAAGGTTTTGCACCGGGTTCGCCGCGGTGATAACCGGCTGATAAATTTAGCGCCGGTGCTGCTCTGCGAAAGATGCTCCATACACGGGTTTCGGTGTATTTAAGATGTGCCGGTGAGGGCGGATCGTAAACATCGTTAAAGCGGAACGGTTTGCCCGATGCCAAATCGTAATAGCCCTTTTCCACGGCCAGTTTAATAACATTTTTTGAATAGAGGCAATTTTCGGGATCATCCAGCGGAAATGTTCCGATACGTGAATGATTGGCATGTGCCGTTATCATCCCGTCGGGAATGCGAACAGCCACCCAAACGGCCCCGCCTTTTCCTCCTGTACCAATCATTTCAAGCAGCCAGGCTTCATTGGGGTCGGCAATGGAGAAGCTCTCGCCTTCGCTGCCGTAACCGTATTGCTCTGCCAGCGAAGTCATCACCTTAACAGCCTCACGGGCGGTTTTGGCACGTTGAAGCGTTAAATCCATCAAATCCCAATATTTCAGGGGTAAATTTTTATCCCACAGTGTTTCTCTTCCCGTAAATGTTGTTTCGCCAAGGGCAAGTTGATGTTCATTCATCAGGATTCCGGTTTTGCGATAGGTATGAGCCACCTGATGGATTTTGTACTTTTTCCCTGTTAAGGAGGTGTAAACCAGCGAATCGTTAATATCGTGGTCGGCGGCCGGCGTAATGCCCAAATGGGGATGCCATTCGCCGTCGTTAAGATAAACCAAATATGAAGAACCGTCTTTAGAGGCACCTTTGGTAACTATTACATTGGTGCAGGCAAACACTGAGGTTGCCATCAGCCCGAAAAGAATAAGGAATATATTTTTCATAAGCTAAAAATACACATTATAGTTATTGAAAATGCGAAACGGCCACAGGATATTTTTCATTTTACGCCTAAAGGTTAAGTATAAAAATCGACGGAACCTTATCCTGAATTTGAAGTTGTTTTAAAGTTAACATATTGATTATAATAGTGGAATATTTATAATGACTGTTTAAAAAACTAATTCATTAGTTAAATATAAGTATAAACAGGAGTTGTCACACTTCGACTTCGCTCAGTGTGACACGCTTTTTACTTTTTAAACGCTCTTCTAAAGTAGAATATCAATATTTACAAGCCATTAACTTTAAACAACTTCTTTAACAGTAGTTTAAACCGAAAACAAAGCGGTAATAAATTTAATATATTGCCCGGGCAACGCTCATAGCATAAACTTAATATTTTACAATTTTTCCGGAGCGGAAGCCTTTTTCTGTTTTCAAGCCATAATAATAGATGCCACCCGGAATATTTTTGCCGTTCCAAAAGAGGCTGTTTACACCCGGTGGGAGATGATTTTGCGACCGGTAAACCTCTTTTCCCTGAATATCGTAAACGGCAAGTTCTACGTTTTCCGCTTCTTCAAGATAAAATGAAATTTTTGCACGGTTAACAAAAGGATTGGGTGAAACGGTTACATGACGTAAACCGGAAGATATATTTGCCGTGGAAACATAATTGGTAACGTGCATGTAAACCGGAATATCTTTGCTGCCGGCCGAATCGGTGGTAATATGAATGTTTGTAACGTACAAGCCGGTATCCATTCCGTTGTTATCGAAAGAAACCACAATTAAGTCGGATGCCGAAGGAATAAGCTGTCCGGTATCGGAGCTTAGGGTAAGCCAGCTGATGGTGTCGGGTATGGAAAGTTTGTATGCCAGTGTATCTTTTCCGGTATTGGTAAGCTGCAGGTTTTCGTCCATGGTTGAAGCCGGTGCAATCTCCACATGAAGCAACGCAGGATCTACCGTTAATATGGGGCGGTTTAACAATAACTTAATGGCTTTGTAAACATTTAGCCTTCCGCCCGATACGGTTTTCCCTTCCAGTGTCGGTAAAGGGTCAACGCTGCGCATGATGTAATCCTTAATCATCAATATTTTTTCGCCGGGATTTTCTTTATAATCATCAATAAAAGTTTTGTCGGCGGCAGCCATTATTAAAGCAACGGCCCCCGTAACATGCGGTGTTGCCATGGAAGTACCGGTTTTTGTACCGTATCCGTTGTTGGTTATGGTTGAGTAGATTGCTGTTCCGGGAGCCCCTAAATCGATGGAGGTATCTCCATATCCTGCCGTGTAAAGCATGTCCAGCCTGGTGGTATTGGTAACGGCAATCATGTAATCGGTGGTAAAACCGGTAGGCACATCGCCAACTTCGTCAATATCCCACGAAGCGTTGGCAGTGGCTGCACACGACATAATTCCCAGTTTTCCCAGCGAATCGTACATGGCTTCCCAAAGCGGATAGTTGTCGGGGTTACCCTGATCGACACCAAAAGAGTTGTTTTGCGAAACCACAAATGCACCCATTTGTCCGTTGGTTGTATCATAACGTTCACGCATGGTGTATATGTAACTAAGTGCTTTTACAACGGTGGCTTCGCCGGTTGATGAACCTGCAACGGGCAGCACTTTAACATTTTGGTTAACCCCTGTTATTCCTATTCCGTTGTTGCCCACAGCACCAATAATTCCGGTAACATGGGCACCGTGTGCATGGTCGGGAACAACCCCTGTGTTGTAATAAGCATTCCAGCCTAAAAAGTCATCTTTATAGCCGTTATTGTCATCATCAATGTTGTTGTTGGGAATTTCATCCCAGTTGTGTTTAAAGCTCAGGTCTTCATGATCGGTATCGCTGCCTCCGTCAACAACAGCCACCACAATGGTGTCGCCTGACGCTGTCAGTCCCCCTTTGGTAATGGCCCAGGCATCGGTGGCATCAATATCGGCATCGGGTGTTCCTCCCGCTTGTCCTGTGTTTTGCAAACTCCATTGGATATCAAAATAGGGGTCATCGGGGATGGTATCGCCATCGTTTGCCTCTCTGAGCGAAAGTTTATGGTTCGACTGTGCATTCACTATTTGTTTTACCGCACGTAAGTCCTGCAGCGTTTGTTGCTGACTTTGCCGCATGGCATCAAATTTTAAAAGATAAATATTAAATCTGGTCGAAACGGTTTCAACACCGGATAATCCCTTGTTGTAAAATTGTTGTTTAATTGTTTCCAGATGGTTATTGTTTTTTAACTGAATCATAAACTCACCCCGGATAAAGTTGGCATCGGTTTGACCGAATGATTGAGAAATGCTGAAAACAGTTAAAAACAACGTGATGGTCAATAGTAATTTTTTCATAAGGCAGGATAATTATTAGAAATTACGAATTATCATTAAATTGCAGTGTAAAGGTATAACAAAAATTTGCGTGAAAAAGTTGCATCGGGCAAAAGAAACAACTATAATATAAGCCGGTTTACCATCCTTCGGGCAGGCCGGTTTTCCCGTCAAAATAGGCGGCAACCTGCCTGAAAAGTTTTTTGTTTTCCTTGCGCAGGATAATGAGCAAAGTGTTCATTGCCGAACGTGATGTGGTGGGGATTCCCCCGCCCAGTTCGGCCCATTGTCCGCCCACCAGCAGGTTTGTAATTCCGGTAAAATGTGATGCCACTTTTTTTTGCATATTCTCTTTTCCGGGACGCGTACCCATCATGGTACCCCGGTAATTTCCCGTATATCGGTAATAGGTAAAGGGGGTGGCCGCTTCGAAAAACAGGATGTGTTTGGAAAATTCGGGATTTATTTCGTTGTCAATTCGCCGGAAGATTTTTTCGGAGATTTCATTTTTCAGCTTTTTGTAAGCCTTCCCTCTGTGTCTCCGGCCATCTGCTCCCGGTTCGGTTTGCCAGTAATCATATTTTTCCATATCGGCAGGCATGAATATGGTGACCAATCCCTTACCGGAAGGGCAAACGCTTTTGTCGCGCACAGAGGGTGAAACAATACTGAGTTTGCTGTGGTCGGGGTTGGAATCTTCGTGCTGATAGCGTTCAATATTATTTTTAAAGAGCAGTATCAGCTCTTCGCCGAAACCAAGCGCTTCGGCAGGACAGTCAAGTGCTGCCGCTACCGTAAACCCCGATTTATACTGAATTGAATTTTCCAGCTCTTTGATTTTCTTTTGGGGAACTGCCCCTTTTGGCAATAAATTTTTGTATGCCGAAATAAGGTCGGAGGCAATAACAACATATTTGGCATTTATCTGTAACCGGTTACCATTGTTAACCGCTTTTATTCCCGTTGCTTTGTTGTTTTCAAGGATGACGGCATCGGCCTTTGTATTAGTCATAATATCGTTACCGAACCGTTTGTTTTGTTCTTCCAGCCAGCGGATTATCTCAACACTGCTTCCCGAAGGGGGCATAAAATAATCGCCGTTTTTGGCCCATGCCAACGGAAACAAACAGGATAGCAGGTCGCTTTCGGAGCTGAAGATATCTTTAATGGCATCGTTTTTAAAATATTTTGATAATCCTTTTGAAACGCCTTTGTCACCTGCATATTTTAGATGTTTTACCAAAGGCAATACCGCCGGAAGGGCACGGGTGTAAAAAACAGCTTTTTCGGTGATGGACATGGTTTGTGCCGAACGAATAAAATTCGACATCTTTTTACTGGTTTGTGCCAGTTGTTCCACATGATTAAAAAACTTTTTAATGCCTTTTTCTTCCTCCGGAAAATATTTAATAAAATCGGCCTGAACTTTATCCAGATCGGTTGTTACCAAAATATTAAAATTTTCGGTTTGATAACGCTGGATGTTTTTCAACCGTTTAGGTTTGGAATAATTTTGATCGATAAACGAAAAACAGCGATGGGCAATTCCTTCTGTGTTAAACTGGTTCAGCCAGTGGATGGCGGTATCAAAAAGGAATCCCTTTCGTTTAAATCCTGCCAGATATCCTCCAAGGTTGGGTTCTTTTTCAACGATACAGCATTTTTGGCCTGTTTTTGCCAGCATGGCTCCAAGGGTCAGGCCGCTGATTCCACCTCCTATAATTACCACATCGTACTTGTTTTGCATCAACAGGAATTAATGATTTAATGTAAGCTAACAAAAATAACACAATTGTTATCTGTTTTCAATTCCCTTCAAAAGAAAAGAGGTTGTCAGTATAAAAGCCTTTTGCTTTTCAGACAACCTCTTTTTTATATGGAAAGGTTTATATGTTACTGCATGATAAGTACTTTGCGAACATATTGTTTGTTGCCGCTGTTGGCCACCAGCAGGTAAACGCCCGGTTTGAGGTTTAAATTAAACCTGCGATTAAGGTTGTTACCCGTAAGTTTTACATTACGGTAAACTTCGTTACCCATATTGTCGATCAGTTTAATTTTAACCGGTTCGCCGGCAGGATTGTTAATAATAAGGCTGAATGCACCTTTGTTGGGATTGGGAGCAACCACCATGTTAAAGTCATCGGAAGTATTGCCCAGTACGCCTACAGTGTTATCCACCACAATGTACAGCGAGTCGGACGGAACACTGTTACCACAATTGTTTACTGCCTCAACTTTTAACCAGACTTCGCCGGTGAAGTTGCTGTTCCAGTAAACGGTAACGGCTGTATCGTTATCAAAAACCGAACCTGCATCGGCGGGGTTTAATGTCCAGCTGTAATAGTCGGCACCTTCTACCGGGATGGTTGTATAGTCGGTTTCGGTTACTTTAAATACGTCAACAAAATCAGGGCCTTGGGGTTTTTCGGGTGCTTTGGGCTCATGTACAAAGGTAAGAACCATATCATCGGAGTAGTTGTAGCCATCGTTATCAATAATGGTCATGGTAAGGATAACATTACCGTTGTTAATATCCTGTGTGCCCGGTGTGTACAGGGGTTGTAACAAGGTGGGGTCGTTAAAAGTTCCGTCTCCGGAAGTAAGCCACAAAATAGTGTTCTGATTGGTGGCCGTTGCCATCAGCTGATAGTCGCTGTTGGCACACGATTCGTCATCGGGCCCTGCAAAAATGGTGGTAACCAGCATGGTGGGCAATTCAATGTAGTCAAGCCATGCACAGTCGGCACCGGTAACGCCCGAAAAGTCTTTACTATACACCCATTTAAACTCATGGAGGCCAGGAGAAACATCATATATTTGATGGGTCCATCCTTCGTGGGTTCCCGACCATGAGCTTAACAGTTCATCATCAATATAAAAGTTAAAAACATCAAAATCGGGTTCCGATGAAACTTTTTTGTAAAATTTGATTTGATCTTCGGCCATTACTTTATACTCAATGGAGAGTTCGCTGGTTTGATTATTGCCAATGGCTCCCGATTTGGCCTGATAAAGCCCCTGATAGGGATATTGGTTACTGATGACCCACGGCAAATCGCCACCCTGTTGCCAGTTATATTTATTAAAGTTTCCGGTTTCAAAATCTTCTAAAAACATTCCAATTTTCGGGAAATATGTCTTTTCAATATTGTAACCGGCACTTTTGGCCGAGTAGTGCATTTCGGCGATCATTCCTTCGGGGGCGCTGTCGGCAACCGAAACACTGAAAACAGCATAAGTATGTCCGAGCATGCCTAAAGCGGAAATTGTATCGGTTCCGGATAACATGGTAATATAATTGTTCCAAGGAAGCATATCGTTTAAAACATTGGTGGCAATACAATGTCCTCTGTTTTTAAGTTTTACTTTTAAATCGGCTGTTTCGCCCGGATCGAGGTGTCCGTTGTTATTTCCGTATTGTGAATCGTCAACGGTTAATTCGTACGGGACAATTTTTGGTGCCATAAACGATATATAAAACCTTGTTATCCACGTTGAATCGTTTTCGTCAGTGGCATAAACATCAAACAATACTCTGTGCATATCCGGAATGCCGTTGCTGATTTTCATTTTATAAGCGAGGTATTCCCACTTGGCAGAATCGGAATAGATGGTGTCATACATTTGGGTTGAATCGATTAGAGTAATATACTGGTCGTTGGTTTTGATGCGTACATTTACCCCGATACCGTCTTCGGTTCCGAGATTTCTCATTTGGAGCGAAAGCAAAATGGTTTCTCCAAATTCGGGAGTACCGTTCCCGTTTCCAAGCGTATCGTTTATTTCATGATTAAAGTACATGCAATAGGGGCCGTCGGGAGGAATAACGTTAACGGTGGTACTGTAGCGGAAATAATTTTGTTTTGTGATAACGATATCAATAAATTCTCCGGGTTCCTGCGGAATAATGGGTACATCAAGATAATCGCCGTTGGCAGTTGCCGTTCCAATAATCTCTTCTCCGTTTGTTAAGCAGATGAATGCACCGGAGTCGGCTTTAATGGTGAAAAAATCAACCCCCGACAGCATTACGTTATCGTGCTCAATATCCATGTGTTGGGGCATGTTGTAGTAAACATCTGTAAAAGCATCGCCGTGAGCATGGAAAAGATAATAGGTTACCTCTTTATTGTTCGGGTTTGAAGGCCAGTTTGATTGTTCTAAAAAGTATTTTCCCGCTGCATTTCCAAAAGCCGGCAGAACGCCTCTCGAATCGGGTGTGGTTCCGTAATCGGGCATAAAGTCGGGCCACATATTGTCGTACATACCCCAAACGTAGGTGTCGTTAACAAAAGAATAGGAAACTTCGGTAGCCGCAATAATTCCCAGTGCACCATATTCGCCGCGATGAAATTTTTCGGCAAAGCAGGTGCCGTTAATATTGAATTTTCCGGTTAAACAGTTAATGGAAAATACATAGGTGTGATCGGTGTTTACAAGTCCGTCTAAATCGCCGGTTTTGTAAGAGGGCTCTCCCCAGCCGTCGGTACCGCCATGGTCGCGGTGCTGTACCAGAAAAGCTCCTGTATTAATATCGTTGTTAATGCGTGTTGCGTTACCGCCCCAGTCGGTAAGGTATGACGGATCGTCGGGAATATAACCCAAACCGCTTTCGCCAAAATAGTTAACAATGGTATTGGTGTTGGAGGCGGTTGACCAGGGGCCGTTATTGTTACCCTGATAAATGGCATTTTCACGGTTTACGGTTTTTCCCAGCTTGTTTTCCATAAATCCGGCAATAATTTCTGAACAAAGCTGGAACCAGCGTTCGGTTTGCCAGCCCATCGCCGTAACGGGGTGGTCGTAAAAATATTGATTAACCGGAGGATTGCGCTCGTAATTGATGGCTTTATTAACCATTGTTTCCAGCATATCTTCATTTTGGGCAGTCATTCTGGCAAGCACAACATCGGGAAGATGGTCGCCGTCAACGTCGGCATAGGTGTTGTCTGAAATACAGTAATTGTCGTAAACGGGGCTGTCGATTGAGTTGGCGGGGTCGGTACCGTAATCGGCCATTAACAGAACGGCCGACGGAGGAATGTCCCATGTGTTGTAAGCGCTGTCGATAAACTGTTCGATGGCAGTGCTGTTGTTTCCTCCAATTTCCGATGTTTTATAAATTTGAGTGGTAATGCCCTGTTTTAACCGGAATATCCTGATGGAGTCGGCCCATTTGGAGAAATAGTCATCATCGGGAACAATGATGATATACTCGCAACCGGTATTCGATGCGCGCAAGAGACGTTTGTTGTAATCAATATCGGGCAGCTCTTTATAATTCACCACTTCGTCTTTCATAATGGGATCCCACCAGCGACTGCGTAACCGGTCGTCGCCAAAATGGCCGTTGCCTCCTTCAAAGGTTACTTCCACCTGCATATCGCGATTGATCAGCAGTTCTTTAGTAACGGGGTTGTACTGAAACGGACTGAAACTGATAAGAACCACATCAAGCCCTCTTATTTTCATGGGTTTTGAAATTCTTACGCACTGTTGAGGATAAAAAGCATTGGTTGAATAAATCTTTTTATCTCTTACCGGTGTCAAAGGAGCCGTTTCATCATCTTTCGGAATACGCGGTGCCGGTGCAATATCCATATTGGTCATTGTTTCGGTACGTTTATCAACAATTTTAACATGGGCGGTTGCTCCCTGCGGAATGGCTATATACCTGCTGTAAAAGGGCAGGTCGGGGGCACCTTCGTTATTGGGCAGATAGATTCCTTTCAGGTTTATTTTCTTCATCAACTGTTTTTCAACCGTTATGTCGGTAAGGCTGAATTTATCAACGGAGAAATTAAATTCAATTTGCTGACTGTTTTCGTTTAAAACCGTAAGGCCGGCTTTGCCCCGGCTGTCGGAATAGGTAATTGTTTTTTGTTGCGAATAACTTTGGGTTGCGGCAATACATAAAAATATGGTTACAAGAAGATATCTTGTAAACAAAGCGAAAAATGTTTTTTTCATTCTATAATAATTATAAGTGATTATCCTTTTTTTGCAGGGCTCAAAATTAATATAATTGATGCTTAAATTGATTATAAATTAGTTTGGAAACGGTCGCTTTTAAAACAGGTTAAACCGGAATAAATGCGTTATTTTAGCCGCACCAAATTTGAGGTTGAAAATGAAACAGAAAGATAAAAAACAAAATATGCGTCGTAAACCCGACTGGCTTAAAATAAAAGTTGCCAAAGGGAAGGAGTATGTGTCGGTTAAAGAGATTGTGGAAAAACACAAATTACACACCATTTGTACCAGCGGACATTGTCCGAATCTTCACGAATGCTGGGGAAGGGGAACGGCCACGCTGATGATATTGGGTGATATTTGTACCCGATCCTGCAAATTTTGTAACGTTAAAACCGGTAAACCGCTTCCGGCAGACTGGGAAGAACCCGAACGCATTGCCCGGTCGGTGAAATTGTTAAACCTGAAACATGTGGTGTTGACTTCGGTGGACCGTGATGATTTGGATGACCTTGGTGCCGGTATCTGGGCGGCAACCATTAAAGAGGTAAAAAAGTTAAATCCGCATACCACCATCGAAACCTTAACCCCCGATTTTGACGGCAGGGAAGACTTGATAAAAATTGTTACCGATGCCAAACCGGAGATTATTTCGCATAATCTGGAAACCGTGCGACGGCTTACCCCCCAAACACGCAGCAGGGCCAAATACGACGTGAGCTTAAAAACACTGGAGATTATTGCCCAATCGGGGGTAACCGCCAAATCGGGTATTATGGCAGGATTGGGTGAAACGCCCGAAGAGGTTTACGAAGTAATGGACGATTTGCTTGCAGTTGGTGTTAAAGTGATGACCATCGGGCAGTATTTGCAACCTTCAAAAAAACATCTTGAGGTGGTGGAATATGTAACGCCCCAACAGTTTAAAGAGTACGAAAAAGCAGGGCTGCAAAAAGGATTTAAGTTTGTGGAAAGCGGTCCGCTGGTGCGGTCGTCGTACCATGCCGAAAAACATGTAACCTTGTAAAAATTGTTGCAACATGAATGAGCCGCTTACCATAAAACTTCATCAAAACGGATTAACCGACTATAAAAAAGCGTGGGAAATCCAAAAAAAGCTGTTTACCGGAAATTTTGAAATAAAAACCGGAAAACGCCGGGGCAGCACATCCAATCACCTTTTTTTACTTGAACACCCGCATGTATATACACTGGGTAATAGTGGCGACGAAAGAAACCTGCTGCTGGATAAAGAGATGCTTAAAACCAAAAACGCCTCTTTTTATAAAGTTGAACGCGGAGGAGATATTACCTATCACGGCCCCGGCCAGCTGGTGGGATATCCTGTTTTTGATCTTGATAAGCTGAACATTTCCATAAAAGATTTTGTGTTTAACATCGAAGAGATGCTGATACAAACCGTGGCGCGGTATGGTATTACAGCCACCCGCCTGGAAGGAGCTACCGGCGTTTGGTTAGATGCCGGCAGCAAAACAAAAGCACGCAAAATTGCTGCAATAGGAATGAAAATCAGTAAAAAGGTGAGCATGCACGGCTTTGCCCTGAATGTTAATACCAATCTTGATTATTTCGATTACATCATCCCCTGCGGATTACATGACAAGGGCGTTACCTCGCTAAAAAAGGAATTAAACCGTGAAATTTCAATGGAAGCGGTAAGGAGCGATTTGATTGAAGCGTTTAAAGAGGTTTTTGGTTTAGATGATTCTCAACTGACGAACGGTTAAGGCTCAAACAGTTGATGGAGTACTTCGAGGCTTTTTACCTCTCCGAATCCCGAAAGGTGCAGCTGATAATATGTGATAAGGATGTTGAGCATTTTACGCCGCTGACCGGTTGTTAAGGCAAGATGACTTAAACCGTTAAACGAGGTTAACGAAAGCTGGTGGAACAATTCCGAAACGCCACCGCTGATGTAATGCGGATGGGGTGGTTCGCTGTTAACAAATACTCCCTCCTGTAAATCGAAGTAACCTGATTTCATGGTGGGGTTTTTGGGATAGAATCCTAAAAACTTTGTGAGCTGAATTAAAAATACCAAATGAAAATCGGGGCCGGGATTATCGGCAAGGTCATACCATATCAGTGTTTGCCATAACCAGTGGAAAAGGGTTTGATTGGCGGACTCCTCTTTAACGGAACGTACCAGCATTTCGGTTAAAAACATCAGAACCGATCTTTTGGTCATATCAAAAGGAACCGATTGATAAGCGTGCGCCACTTTGGCCTCTTTCAAATAATTCAGATTTTTATTTTCGCGGTTACCGGCAACAAGTTCCAAAAGCTGCAGGGGCTGAAACAGTGCCGTCTTCATTTTGGCTTTTTTGCTTCTTACCCCTTTTATCATATACGATTGCAAACCATGTGCCTCGGTATATATTTTTACAATGATACTTGTATCGGAGTATTTAACCGATTGAAATACGATGCCTTTGGTATTGCCCGTCATTTATTGATGTTTAACACTTTTACCGGATCACCAGAATTTTGGTAACCACTTTTTCGGAACCGTCGGAATTGGTAACAAACACAAGGTAAACACCCGATGAAATCTGTCGTCCGTCGAGGGTATATCCGTTCCATATTGCCTGCCCGCCTTCCGATTTGGTGGCAAACACCGTGTTTCCGTAGGAATCGGTTATTTTAACGTCGGAGTTGTTTTCAAGGCCTTTAATGGCAATGGGGCCAAAATAGTTTTCGCGAACGGGATTGGGATAGGCGTAAACGTTTTCCCCCGAGGGTTGTCCCGGAGTTGCTTCGCCTTTGTATGAGATGATGCCGTTGGTTGTGCCGACAAAAACTTCGCCGTTGTCGTTAATGGTGATGTCCACAATGCTGTTTGAAAGCAGCGGGCTGTTTTCGGCGGTAAAATGATGAAGTTCTTTCAGTCCGTCGGGAGAAAACTGAAAAAGGCCTGCCCTTTCGGTTCCAACCCACTTGTTGTTGGCACCGTCAACGGCAATGGCGGTTACCTGTTCCGTTTCCAGAAGATAATCGGCCAGCCCGGAGCCGTCGTTTCGGGGAACCAAAATTTGATGGGCATCAAAGTTGGCACCCGGTTCAAAAATCAGCCCGGGGTTGGAAAACACACAAATACCTTTGTCCGACCCTATCCATACCTCTCCGTCCTGATCGGTGGCCATGGCAAACACACCCGTTCCGGGGATGGCTCCATTGCCTGTGGAGGAGTTAAGTACTTTGGCTTTATCGTCGGTGGGGTCATCAAGGGTGTTGTTGTCGTTAAAAACGATAAGGAACCCCTCTTTCCGTTTGAATATCCATTTTTGGTTTTGACCATCCACCATCAGTTCCGAAACATCAATGCCGCTTAAGCCGCCTCCAAGGTTAAACGATTTCCATGTTCCGTCTTTTAACATTACCGACAGCAATGCCGGAGCACCGGAGTTGGCCACCCATAAATTCCCTTCGTTGTCGAAGTCGAGGCCGCTGGCAAGTATCAGATAGTCGGCGGCAATCCATGGCCTTAGGGTGCTGTTCGACTTATCGTAAATGGCTGTAAGTTCGTTGTTTTCATATTTTAACAGCCCTTTACCCCAGGTACCCACGTAGCAAATGTTGTGGTTGGCAGGATCTGTTTTTACACAAACAAAATCGTTGATGGAGTCGAAGGCTTCGGTATTGGTGTAATTGTGGGTAAACCAGTTTTCGTCGATAAACGAAAAAATACCGTCGCGCATGTACATTTTTCCCCAGTTTGATTTACGGCCACCGGCAGCCACCCAAACATTTTCGCCGCCGGCATCCATGTCGAACACGCTGGGTGTTCCCGGTCCGTTGGGACGAATGGACTCGCCCGACCAGCCTCTGTTCCATGCCTTTACCAAACCGTTATATGTATCGCCAACCCAGTAGTTACCTTCGTTATCCATATCGCATGCCAATGGTTTCAGGCTCATTTTATCGGGTTTCCATATTCTGAACATTAGGTTGAAGTCTTTGTCCACAACACTTACAATGGTTCTTTCCGAAATCAGTAACTGATTGTGGCTAACATTTAGCTGGATATGCCTGCTGTTGTCGTCGGGGAAAAGTTCATTCCATGTATTGCCGTCGAAACGATAAAGCTGGTCGCCATCATACCCGTCGGCTTCGTAATTTGTAATGATGTATCCGTTAAATTCTTCAATCTGATTAAAGAGCCTGTCGGGTTCCGGAATGCGGGTTTCCTTATGCCACTGGTTAAAATCGGCCAGGTTGGGGGCATCGATACGGGCATAATAGATACCGTTTTCAGTAGCGGCAAAAAAGGAGGTGTCGTTGTAGGTAAAATCTTTAACATCAATAAAACCGCCTTCGGGGCCAATGTACCAGGTGTCGCGTATTTCGAGCTTTTTCATGTCGAGTACCACAATGCCGAAACCGCAACTCAAATAGGCCATATCATCACGAAATTCAATACTGTTAATGGTTTTGTTGCCCAGTATCTCCTTATCTTTTATATCCGAAATGTTGATGATTGTACCGTCGTCGCGCAGCAAATCCATATTTGTGTTGGTATAGGCAATAAGCAACGAGCCTGTGTTTTGATGAAACTCAATTTTACTGATGCCGATATCGTTTAAACCTTTTACCTTGTCGATTCGTTCAATGCGGTTATCTGCAAAATTGTATGTAAAAATATTAAAAGGTGTTGCCGCATAAATACCTTTATCAAAAGCAATAACATCAATCACCTTTTGGTAGGGAAGGTGGGTGCGCCATTGGCCGATACCTATTTCCTGAGTAAACACAGCGGTATTTAAAAACCATAAAGCAACAAAGAGTACTATTCTATTTTTCATAAATATATTTTCAAAAAAAACAGCGTTTGGCTAACGTTTTAAATTATACTAATAACTAAAAAACTGCTTGTTTATTGTAAAAAGGCAAAGGTAGTATAGTAACAGGGATAGACAAACAAAAAAGCGGCGGCTTTTATTTCTTTTTGACATTTAAAGCCTTACGTTTTAATAATTTTTACCTTTGCCGGTTGTGAAAAGAAAACGAAGATTTTTTGACAGATGGCTGATTCTCAGCAGGCGCGTGGCCCCAAAACGGTTAATGATTATTTTAAGTATTATCATTGGCTTTTTGGGCGGCATGGTGGCGGTTGTAATGAAAAACATTGTTTACTACCTGAGGCAACTGTTAACCAGCGATTTTAGTGTCGATTATTTTAATATTCAGTATGTAATTTATCCGGCTGTGGGTATTTTACTGACCATTATTTTTGTAAAATATATTTTACGGCAGGAGGTGCGCGACGGTATTCCCAATGTGTTGTATGCCATTTCGAAACAACACGGATTTATTAAAAAGCACAATATGTTTTCGTCGGTTATCTCCAGTGCTTTAACGGTAAGTTTCGGGGGGTCGGTAGGACTTGAAGGACCAACGGTTGTTACGGGTGCGGCGTACGGGTCGAACCTTGCAAAAGCCCTGGGACTAAACTATAAACAGGTGGTTTCCATTTTGGGATTTGCATCGGCGGCAGCCATGTCGGCCATTTTTAAAGCACCCATCGCCGCCATCGTTTTTGCTTTGGAGGTGATTTTGTTTGACATGACCATGACGGCGCTGGTGCCCTTGTTGCTGGCTTCCATTACGGCTGCATTAACCTCCTATTTTTTTCTGGGACAGGATGTTTTGTACCCCTTTGAAGTAAAGTATTATTTCAATCTTACCGAAACCGTTTTTTATATCGGACTGGGTGTTTTTACCTCATTGGTATCGGCCTACTTTATAAAAGTTTATGTTTTTACGGGCCGGCTTTTCGATAAACTTAAAGGCTGGTGGTGGAAGTTTCTGTTCGGAGGGCTGGCACTGGGATTGTTGATTTTTTTGTTGCCGTCGCTTTACGGTGAAGGTTACGAAGATATAAACGAAGCTTTGCGCGGAAATACATCTTTTGTTTTTCACGAAAGCCTGTTTTACAACTTTAAAGATAACATTACCATCGGACTGGTGCTTTTGTTCGGCATTGTGGTGATGAAGGTTGTTGCAACCTCCATTACTTTCAGGGCCGGAGGTGTGGGCGGTATTTTTGCACCTACCCTTTTTATCGGAGCCATGACCGGGCTGCTTTTTGCACAGGTATTAAATCATTTGGGCATAGCCACCCTTCCGGTTAGTAATTATGCCCTTGCGGGGATGGCCGGATTGCTGGCGGGAGTGGTGCATGCACCGCTGACGGCCATTTTCCTTATTGCCGAAATAACCGGAGGGTACGAACTGTTTTTACCCATTATGATGGTGGCTACCACCTCTTACGGTATTACGCGACTGCTTTCGCCAAAATCGATTTATACCATTCAGCTTGCCAATCGCGGCGAACATATTACCCATAATAAAGATCAGGCGGTACTGACCATGATGGACGTAAGCGGTTTGGTAGAGCATAATTTCAGCACGATTCATCCCGATGCAACCCTGGGCGACCTGGTTAAGGTAATTGCCAAATCAACAAGAAACATCTTTCCGGTGGTGGATGATGAGCGTAATTTTTACGGAATTATTATTCTTGATCAAATCAGGAACATCATGTTCAAGCCCGAACTCTATAACAAAAGTGTAAGAGAATTGATGTTTATGCCGTCGAACATTGTTGACTGGAGTGATGATATGGAAACCGTTGCCGCCAAATTCCAGCAGTCGGGAAAATACAACCTGGTGGTATTAAAAGACGGGAAGTACGAAGGTTTTGTATCGCGTGCCAATGTTTTTTCAAAGTATCGTCAGCTGCTTAAAGCATTTTCGGAAGAATAACAACCATGAAGCATAACAGGAGGTTTATTAAGATCACCCAACGGTTTGCCGGCAAAAATCTCCGGCAACTGGTGCTTATTTTAAGCTTGATAATAGGCCTGCTGAGCGGATTGTCGGCAGTAATGCTGAAAAACATTGTACACTACACCCATTCGCTGGTTACAAGCGGTTTTGATTTTGGTGTGGGAAAAACCATCTATCTGTTTTTTCCGTTAATTGGTATTTCCATTACGGTGCTGTTTGCCAAATATGTTATTAAAGCCGATATCGGTCACGGGGTGAGCAATATATTACATGCCATTTCAAAAAAGAACGGGCACATCGAACGGCACAACATGTACTCGTCGATGGTTGGCAGTACCTTTACCATTGCATTTGGGGGCTCGGTGGGCCTTGAGGCTCCCATTGTACTTACGGGAAGCTCCTTCGGTTCCTATCTCGGGCGGCTGTTCAGGTTAAATCAAAAAACCATCATTATCCTTATCGGTGCAGGTGCTTCGGGTGCCATTGCCGGTATTTTTAAAGCTCCCATTGCGGCAGTGGTTTTTTCGCTTGAGGTGCTGATGCTCGATCTTACCATGGCCAGTTTGATACCTCTGTTGATATCGGCAGCCACAGCAGCATCGGTAGCCTATTTTCTGATGGGCTCGGGTGTTTTGTTCTCCTTTCATTTTACCGACGATTTTCAAATAGAAAATCTCCCCTGGTACATATTGCTGGGCCTGCTTACCGGATTTGTTTCGCTCTATTTTACAAAAACCACCTTGTTTGTTGAGAAAAAGATTAAATCGATAACAAAGCTCTGGCAACGGGTTTTAACAGGAAGTTCGCTGGTGGGCATTTTAATTTTTGTTTTCCCTTCGTTGTACGGTGAAGGTTACGAGTTTTTGCGGCAGCTTATTAACGGCGAAACACACATGGTAATTAATGAAAAGCTTTTTGGCGAACCCCGTTCGCTAAGTTTAATACTGCTGCTGCTGACAGCCATTGTTTTTATTAAGGTAATCGCCATGTCGCTAACATCCGGGTCGGGTGGCGTTGGGGGTATTTTTGCCCCGTCGTTGTTTGTGGGCGGTATTTTCGGCGGTATTTTCGGTGAACTTATCAATTTGTTGCCCTTTGTGGATATACCGGTAAATGCCACGGCACTGGTAGGTATGTCGGGGGTGATGGCCGGTGTGATGCACGCCCCGCTGACGGGAATCTTTTTAATTGCCGAGTTTACGGGAGGCTACAGCCTTTTCACACCTTTGATTATTACCGCCACGGTATCATATCTTACCATCATGTATTTTGAGCCGCATTCCATTTACACCAAGCGGCTGGCCGAACGCGGCGAACTGCTTACCCATCATAAAGACAGGGCAGTGTTGATGATGATGAACGTAAAAAAACTGATTGAAACCAATTTTAAAACCATCCATAAAGATGCTACCCTTGGCAATCTTGTTAAAGTGATTTCGCAATCGGAAAGAAATATTATTCCGGTGGTTGATGACGACCGTACCTTTTACGGACTGGTGTTTGTGAACGATATCCGCAACATCATTTTTAAACCGGAACTTTACGATAAAGTTTTTGTTAGCGAGCTTATGTTTATGCCTGAAATTACGGTGTCGCCCGACGAAAATATGGAGTCGGTTGCTCAAAAATTTCAAAAGTCGGGAAACTACAATATGGTTGTTGTAAAAAACGGTAAATATATCGGGTTTGTTTCGCGGGCACGCGTTTTTTCCACCTACCGCAAGCTGCTGGAAGAGATATCGGACGAATGATTTTTTATAACTTTTCCGTGCCATCACCGAGGTTGTTTAACGTTAAGCGCTTGAGAATATAAATATTCTATTTTATAAGAACGTTCAAAAAGTAAAAGCGTGTCATTCTGAGCGTAGTCGAAGAATGCATCACGCTTCGACTTCGCTCAGTGTGACAACTATTGCTTAGACTGATAATATAACTAAAAATTACTTTTTGAACAGACACATTAAATATTTTACTGTTATAACCAATAAGTTAACTTTAAACAACATCACCTATAAATTAAGAGTCGGGTATTATTTTTATCTTTACAAAAGATATTTTCCAATAAACATCACCTTATGAAACCGGTTGTTTATTTTTTCCTTTTAAGTTTATTTATACCGGCTGTTTTAATGTCGCAAAACGATTCGTTAATTCTTATTAACGGAGATAATATTGTTGGTGAACTTAAATCGCTCGACAGGGGGGTGGTAACCATTGAAACCGACTACAGCGACAATGATTTCAAAATTGAATGGAACGGAATAGAGGAGATCTATTCAAACTCCTTCTTTTTGATTACCCTGTCCAACGGCAAACGTATCAACGGAAATTTTATGACCACGGCCAAAGATCAAATAACCATTACATCCTATAAGGGAGAAACCACAGTTGTTAAACCTGAGGAGATGGTTTATTTTAAATCGGTTGACAAGGGGTTTTGGGACCGTGTTTATGCTACCATCGATGTGGGTTTCGACCTTGCCAAAGCAAACAATCTGAAAACATTCTCCACATGGAGTACTTTGGGATATCTTGCCAACCGGTGGTCGCTTGACATTAACTTCAGCACCATGTTTTCGTTTCAGGACAGTACGGATGCCATACGACGAACCGAAGGAGGCATCTCATACAAATATTATCTTCCGCGAGACTGGTATCTGCCTGTAACGGCAACCTACTTATCGAATACCGAACAAAAACTGGATGCCCGGTGGAACGGGATGCTGGGTATCGGTAAATATATTATTCACAGTAATCATGCTTACTGGGGGTTTTCGGCAGGTGCTTCGTTTAACAACGAAAAATACTCCCCTTCCGATGAACCCGCAACCAATACCAACAGCTGGGAAGGTTTTGTTGGAACGGAACTCAACCTTTTTGATATGGGCGATCTTAGCCTGGTTACCACTGCCAAAGTGTTTCCGGGTATTACGGAAGCGGGAAGATGGCGTGTTGACTTTAATTTCGATATGAAATACGACCTGCCGCTCGATTTTTACATTAAACTGGGCTGCTCGCTTAACTACGATAACAGGCCGGTTGCAGGGGCTTCGGAAACCGATTACGTTTTACATACCGGTTTTGGCTGGGAGTGGTAACCAATTAACGTTTTATCATTTTTCTTGACACGGAAATATTATTCTTATCGGTGAGCCTGATAATGTAAAGTCCTGTGCTTAGATTAGAAATATCGGTGCCGACTAAATTGTTTCCTTTTTTCAGTGTTACGGCCTGCTTTAACATAAGCCTGCCCGTTAAATCGAAAATTTGCAGTGAGCTTTTGCCGTTTACGGCTGCCGAGATTTGTAGCTGCAACCAATTTTCAACCGGATTTGTAAAGCTGATTCCGGTAAACTGCGAATATTGATATTCGTCGATACCCACCGGCTGATCGATGCTTAATTTAAGGGTTACCGGCAGGTGATCGGAATTATTGCCCAGTGCAGATAAAACACCGGAAGGAACCGAAGTGTTGGTTGGCGAATCGAGCAATCCTTTGTTAAAATGTTTGCCATCCTGCCCCACGGCCCAATAGCTTCCGTTAACATATTTAACATGTTCTGTTCCGCTTTTAATGTAGTTGGATATCAAAATAAAATCAAACCTGTCGTCCATACCGCCATATGAGGCACACCCGTTGTCGTAATTGTGTGTTGACTGTGTGTGATAATACCGGAAAGCATAGTTGTTGTTCCAGTTGCCGCTTTGGTTTACCGGATCGTTAAAATTGATGTTTTGATTGCTGTTGCCGGTAAATTGCTGCCAGGCGGGTTCCGAATCGTTATACAGGTTAAAATCACCCATTAACAGATAGTTGGCGTTTTGGTCAAGGTTTTTGATAAAGTTCATGGTGTTGGCTGCCATTACTTTACGTTTGTTGCTGTTGTCGGTACCCGATCCGGCCTTTAAATGTGCCACCACACATATTACAAAAGCAGTATCGCCGTTTACAAGGTTTGGCGAGTTGTAATAGAGTTGGTAAACGTTTATGTCGCGCACATAGCTTTGGGCAATGTATTGTTTCTGAAAGGTAAGTTTTCGCGAATTGTAGTAGAGCACATTGGCAAGATAGGGCGCGTTGTCTTTAATAAATGCCGGTCGCTGATAGCGGTTTGTCCACGAAGTGTTCAGCACGCCCAGCAAATGTTCCATCATGGCTTCGGATGCCACCATTTCGTTTACGGTAAAAATATCGGGTTTTACATAGTTAACAATGGTTTTTATGTATCCGTCTTTGGTGCTTACCTTGTTGTTTGTGGAGTTGCATCCGCCGTAATTGTTGCCGTATTGCAGCAGGTTATATTGTAAAACCGTAAGCGTATCCTGTGCCTGTACCGTCCCGATAAAAAAAATAAGAAAAACGGGAAAAAGTAACTTCTTCATAATTTCATTTTTCGCAAAGATACTTTTTATTGCAATGATTCAATAGTTGTTTTATCCGCATGAGGTGTTGAATCGGTACATTGGATGAAGCGGTTGGGGATTATAGGTTTTTGGAACGGTTCCGGCAATGCCTGCAGTTTGCCGTTTGGAG
>CAYNVN010000042.1:0-11990 GCA_964400655.1 uncultured Lentimicrobiaceae bacterium | reverse complement strand
CCCTTCATAACATTTTCCAATTTAACGATGGGTCGAATTTTAAGATATGCACCCAAAACCACCATGTTAAATATTTTGGTGTTTCCCATTTCGGCAGCAAGACGGGCACCCTCCACGCGATAGATATTAATGTCTTTACGTGTGGGATGATGCGAAATGCCGTTGGGGTCGTACAAAAGCACACCACCGGGTTTTACCGCAGGTTCAAACTTGTCCATCGACTGCTGGTTAAGAATGATGGCCGTATCAAAAACCTGTAATATGGGCGAGCTGATTCTTTCGTCGCTGATAATAACCGTAACATTGGCGGTACCACCCCGCATTTCAGGGCCGTAAGCAGGCATCCAGCTTACTTCCTGATCCTGCATAATTCCCGAATAGGCTAAAATCTTACCCATCGAAAGAACACCTTGTCCGCCAAAACCTGCTATAATGATTTCTTCAGTCATTTTTTTCGTTTTTTTAAGTTATACGTTTATTTCTCAACCAGTTTACCGTCAACTTTAATGTCGCCGAGGTTGTAATAGGGGAACATGTTTTCTTCCATCCAAATGTTGGAATCAACAGGAGTCATTTTCCATCCCGAGTTACAGTTCGATACAATTTCAACGAACGAAAGCCCCGGTTTTTTGTTGATTTGGTTTTCGAAGGCTTTGCGTATGGCTCTTTTGGCTTTACGTACCGCCGAAGGGGTATGTACCGCATGACGGGTAACATAGTATGTTCCCGGCAGTTGCGCAACCAGTTCGGTAATTTTAAGCGGATTTCCCATCATATTTACATCACGACCGTAAGGTGAGGTTGATGTTTTCATGCCGGGCAGGGTAGTGGGGGCCATCTGGCCGCCGGTCATTCCGTAAATACCGTTATTGATAAAGATGATAACGATGTTTTCGCCGCGGTTACAGGTATGAATGGTTTCGCCGGTTCCGATGGCTGCAAGGTCGCCGTCGCCCTGATAGGTGAAAACAACTTTGTCGGGCCATAACCGTTTAATGCCGGTGGCAACAGCGGGAGCACGTCCGTGAGCGGCTTCCTGCATGTCGATGTTCATAAATTCGTAGGCCAGTACCGAACATCCAACGGGAGCAACACCAATGGTGTCGTGTTCTTTACCCATCTCTTCAATTACCTCCATAATCAGGCGGTGAGTAGTTCCGTGACCGCACCCGGGACAGTAGCTGAGGGTTTTGTCGGTCATCAGTCTGGTTTTTTTGTAAACCAGATTTTCAGGTTTAACTATATCTTGAATACTAATATCAGCCATTTTTTAACCTCCTATAATTTTTTGTTCCAGTGCGTCGGCAACCTCTTCGGGTGAGTGAACCACACCGCCAAGTCGTCCAAAGTGTTCAACTTTTACACGGCCGTTAACCGCCAGCCGTACATCTTCTACCATTTGACCTGCACTCATTTCCACCGTAAGGAATCCTTTAACACCTTTTTCGGCAAGATCGTTAATTTGCTTTTTCGGGAAAGGCCAGATGGTTATGGGTCGTAACAAACCGGCTTTAACACCTTTTTCACGAAGCAGTTGCAGTGCTTTTTGCGAAATACGTGCACTTAAACCGTAAGCCACAATAATGTATTCGGCATCGTCGCACATAATCATTTCATAACGTACTTCCTTCTCTTCAATTTCTTTGTATTTTTCCTGAAGTTTCCAGTTATGCTTTTCCAGCTTGTGCGGGTCGAGGTCGAGCGAAGTAATGATTCTTCGTCTTCCGTCTTCCAGTTTACCGTTGGTAGCCCAGTCGTATTTGGCTCTGATTTCTTCGTCGGTTAAACGAGGCATCTGCTCAAACAGCTCAACCTTTTCCATCATCTGGCCGATGGCACCGTCGGAAACAATCATGGCCGGGTTGCGGTATTTAAATGCCAGTTCAAATGCCAAAGGAACAAAGTCCGACATTTCCTGCACCGATGAAGGAGCCAGTGCAATTAAACGGTAATCGCCGTGTCCGCCGCCTTTGGTGGTTTGAAAGTAGTCGGATTGAGCCGGCTGGATATCACCCAGTCCCGGGCCGCCTCTTACAACGTTGGCAATAACCACCGGTATTTCGGCACCGGCGATGTATGAAATGCCCTCCTGCATCAAACTGATACCGGGGCTTGATGATGAAGTCATGGCTTTTTTACCGGTGGCACCGGCACCATAAAGCATATTAATGGAAGCAACTTCACTTTCCGCCTGCAGAACAACCATGCCGGTTCTTTCATGCGGTTTCTCAGCCATGAGGTACTCAATTACTTCCGACTGAGGAGTTATGGGGTAGCCAAAGTAACCGTCCACACCTGCTCTGATAGCAGCTTCGGCCAGCGCTTCGTTACCCTTCATTAATCTTAATTCACCCATTTTTTTATTTTTTTATTCGTTAATCTTAACCCTGTAAACGGTAATAACGCCGTCAGGGCATACAATGGAACAGTTGCTACATCCTGTACATGCTTCGGGATTAATCATAAAAGCATACGGGTAGCCTTTTCCATTTACCTCTTTCGCCATGGCAATAACATCGGTAGGACATGCAGGTACGCAAACGCCGCATCCTTTACAGGCCTCAATGTCAACTACAATGGCTCCTCTTACTTTTGCCATAAGTTTATATCTTTAAAATTTAAAGTGCACGAATGTACTAAATTCACCCGATTTGAGGACTAAGTAAAATACTGATTTCAGATTATTGTTTATAATTTATAAAGGATTTAAATATTTTTTCTACAATACCTCCATTATGACGGGGGCGGACTTTTAGGGATGCGAGAATGGTTAAGAGTAAGTTATTAATTATACCTTGATGTGCCTTATTAAAGGCTTGGTTTGCCGGAAGGTTATAGTATGAAATCCAAATAGTTTTCGTTGTTTATAACCATGAAATCAGAGCCGTATTGCTCTTTCCAGCTTTTTGGGATTTTGGCTTTCGATTGTTTAAATTTAAACTCGTAGGCGAAGCGTTTGCCTTGCATTTCTTCAATATAATCGATTTCGGTACCCGAATAGGTTCGCCAAAAATAACTTGAGAAGTTAACCCTGTTATAGCTCATCTTTTTTAACCTTTCGGTAATTAGAAAATTCTCCCACAGTGCGCCAGTGTCGTTTCTTAAATTTAAAGGGTTAAGGTTGTTGATTAAAATATTACGAATGCCATTGTCGTAAAAATAGAACTTATGTGATTTTCGAATCTCTTTACGGGGGTTTTTACTAAAAGCAGGAAGTCTGAAAATAATAAAAGCCTGTTCCAGTAAGTAAAGATATCTTTCAACGGTCTCGCGGTTTAAACCAAGCTGTTTACCAAGTTCGTGTATGCTTACCTGCGATCCGATCTGATAGGAAAGTAACCTTAATAAATCTCTTATCTTCAACGGGAATTTAATGTTTTCCAGTTCAATAATATCCTTGTATATGTATGATGATGAAATATCATTAAGATATTCCTCCTTTTCAGAAAATCCGGTAAGATTTATGATTTCAGGATACTGCCCGTAAATAATCCTTTCTTCTAATTGATCATTAATTTCAAATGGATTGTAAAGTTCAGATAACTCTTTAATGGCTATGGGGAACAGAGTATATGTTTTTTTTCGTCCGGCCAGCGATTCGGTTATTTTACCTGAAAGTAAAAACGAAGACGAACCGGTAACAACTATTTTGAGCTCAGGTATTTCGTCGTGTAGAATTTTTAAATTAATTCCGATATCAGGTATTCTTTGACCCTCATCAATAAATAGTAACTCATAACCCTGTACGAGCGATTTTAGTTTGTTTAAATCGCGGCTCGAAAGTACATCAACGTATTTCATTTGGTCGCCGTTAACAGAAAGTGTTTTTAAACCTGATTGTTCAATAACCTGTTTCGACAAGGTTGTTTTCCCCGATTGACGTGGCCCGTAAATGATAATTACTTTGTTGGTATTCTTTAAATCGCGGGAAATGGATTCTGAAATGATTCTTGGAATCAGCATAATTCACTCTTTTAATAAAGCAAAAATACAAATATTTATGGTTAACCGTAAATATTTGTATTAATTTTTACGGTTAACCGTAAAAATTCAAGGTAATATTGGGGTCGTATTATAATTAACCTGTCAAATAACGATGATAATCTGTTTTTAAGAAGTTAATGGTTTACAACTCCTCTTTGGGATAGAGGTTATTCCACCAGTCGGGTTGTTCCTTTAACCACTTATCAAACCATGCAAAAATGGTTTTTTGCCACAGGATTCTTTTTTTATAGTCGGTAATATGGTGGTCTTGTCCTTCTATTTCCACCAGTTCCACGGGTTTCCCCAATAGTTTCAGCGCAGTAAACATTTGAATGCTTTCTCCCACAGGGACATTCGTATCGGCTTTGCCATGAAGCAGCAACAGGGGGGTGTTTATTTTATCGGCATGGAATAGCGGACTTTGCTCCACATAGAGCTGTTTGTTATTCCACGGAAAACTGTTGGCCGAGGCAACCGAGCTGTACAGATATCCCCAGTAGCCTTCGCCCCAGTACGATGCTATGGAACTGATTCCGGCATGTTCGACGGCAGCGGCAAAAAGGTTGGTACGGGTTGTAAGCAACATGGTCATAAATCCTCCGTAGGAGGCACCCATGCAACCAACCTTCCGGGCATCGGCGGCAGGATGTTGCTTTAAAAAGGTTTGGGTTCCCATGATGATTTCATCGGCAACGGTATTGCCCCAGTTGTTTACATGCAACGCCGAAAACTCCTGTCCGAAGCCGGTTGCTCCACTGGGTTGTAATACATATACCATATATCCTTCGGCCGCCATCAGGTTTTTGGGGTAACGGCCTCTGAAACTCCTGCCCGTGGGCGATGTTCCGCCGTAATAGTAAACGATAACGGGGTATTTTTTACTGCTGTCGAATTTTGGAGGATAATAAACCCTTCCTTCAATGGTGCGCCCCTCTTTATTTTTGAAATTGAAGTTTTCGGTCTTTCCGAAAGTAATATTGTCAAAGAATTCTTTTTCGGGATCGTCCACTTTTTGATGATTGCTGCCGTCAATGTTACAAATCCATGCTGTTGCAGGGTATTGCATACTGCTTCCGCGATATATCATAAAAGGTGCCTGAAGGGCTATATCAAAATCGCTTACCATATCAACTTTTGCATTTAATCCGGTAAACGATTTGCTTGTTACATCGTAGCGGTAAAGTTTGTTCCATGTTTTATCTTCCACCTTAAAATAGATGTTGTCATCCTGCGAAAGCCAGTGTGCCGACTGTACCGAAGGGTTGAAATTTTTAGTAATACAGGTTGCCGTGTTTGATTTTATATCATAAATATAGGCCTGAATATCATAATCGTTGGGGATCATTTTTTTTGGAATATTGATTCCGGCACCGTTAAACATTTGAGCACTTCCCGTTACAAGTAATTTATGGCCGTCGGGCGAATATTGAGCGTTGCCGCCAAAGTTCTGCACCCACAGGGTATCAACCTTATGCGTTTGCAAATCCAGTTCCATCATAATCTGTTTGGTGTAGGGCCGTTCGTTAAAATTTGGAATGCTTTGCGAAAAAAGCAGTTTTTTTCCGTCTTTGCTGATATCCTGAATATCGCTGTTCAGGTATCCGTAAGTAAGCCGTTCTGTTGACAGGTCGGCAATGTTCAGCTTAAAAAGCTGACCTCTGTTTCGCCACCACGGCCACCTGTCCATTGGGTTTACAACACGAATCACTCCGTCTTTGTCTTTTTTGGGCTTCTCGTTAACGGAATAGATGATGAAATCACCGGCAGGTGACCACCGGTAATAACCGGTTTCTTTCAGATTATCCATTAACAGGGTTTTGGTCATGGTGGTTATGTCCAGCATAAAAAGTTTGTTGCCATCTGCCGTTTTGGCTTTAAAAGAGACCGCCTCTTTACCCGGAACCCATTGAACGTTGCTTATTTGGGCATATTCGGAGGAGTAAACCAGTGTGTTTGTTTTTCGGTCTCTGATTTCGAACCAGCTTTCACTTTTTCCGCCGGGTGCAAAAACTTTGTTGTATCGCAGCATAATCAGTTTACCGCTGTACGACAGCGAAGCTCCCGTAAGATGTTTTCCGTTGAGCAGATGATCAATGTCCATAAAAAATTCGGGATTGGTACCTGTTTTTATGTTTTCGTTTGTTAACGCTTTTGGGAAGGTTAACCGCGTTACAATTTTCCGGGTTCCATTTTTTTCGGAATTATAAAGGGTTTTAATAACAATTAAATGAGTTCCTCTTTCGAGGGTCAGGTTGCAGCTTTTTTTATCGGCCTCTTTTTTTTCGCCGGTAACATTGTATTTGCTTATCTTTTTTTGTCCGTCAACATAAAGTTCAAAACAGCGACGGGTTTCGGTTTCCACTTTTATTTTTACAAAGCGGTCAACATAAATCCAGGAGGCAAGCCATGCCTGAGCCATGGAGTAATTTTTTAACGGTTTAAGGTTTACATATCCGCTTTTGCTGACCTTTGCCTCTTTCCAGACAATTTTTTTGCCGTTACGCATTAAAAACATCTCTCCCTTTACAGGATTATTAACCTTTTTGGTTTGCAGTTTTAACAAATCGGCAGTTTTGAACTTTTTGCCTCTGACACTGTTTTGATCGTGAAATGCCGGCATCCGAACCCCTACGGGGCCAGCCGTAAGCCAGCTGCTAACGGCAATTGTTCTTTTTGTTGAATCGGTTTTTGCATTTGCTGCACCGGCCATTATCACCAGGGCGGTAATCAGCATAAATATTTTTTTCATGTGACGAAATATTATGGAAAGGTTAATCGGTTATTTATTATTGCCCGGCATTACACCTTTATAATCGGGATTATCGGGGTTGTCGGAACGGTTAATGTCGGGAATATCGGAATCGTAACCCATTTCAAGCACTTCCGCAATGGAAGCTTTCCGGTAGAGTGGGGGGGCGGAAAAAAAGGAATCGGGTATGGGGCCTTCCCTAACCAGTGTTATGGAAGTGGTGGTGGCAGGTTGTCCGTTAATATATTTTTCGGTTTTAACCACCATGCCCCTTTGAACCAAATTGATATACGAATTGGAGTTGGTAACACTTAATCCGCTGTTCATGGGCGACATTTTTTTTGTTAAGGCCATTAATTTTTTAAGGTTTACATTTTTAAAAGGTGTTTTATCGAAGGTAATCCATATTTTTTCGTTCAAAACGCTGTCGATGTAAATATTATAAGCACGGGTATTATATTCACCAATTTTTGCTTCACCCTCTAATGCTTCAACGGTTATATGTGTTTCAATTTCAAGGGTGTCGGTTGAGTTTATCTTTTTTAAGATTTCATCATAAAATTGTTGATAAGTCTCTTTTTGATCAGGATCACTTTGTCTTATCATGGCTTTCATCTGTTTATCAAAAGCCTCAAGAGTTCCCTTTTTAAAATCGTCGGCACTTCCTTCCCAATAAACTTTTTGAAGAGGAAATATTAAGGTTATCAGCTCTTTGTCGATATCGATAACGGCAACAGACAGGTCTGATTCGTACCTTACCTTGTTATTTTGCAGGAATGTTGTTTGGTAACTTTTGTTGCCAAACCTGTCGGAACTTACCTCCGAAATAACCCATCCTGCCGTTACCGTTGACGATAACAGAAAAGAGATAAGCAATAACGATAAATATTTTATGCTCATAAAAAATTAAATAATAGCCGGTTACAAAATTTGATAAGAGGAAAACCTCCTTTATTGACAAAGGTAAAAAAATAAAAGCAGCTGTTTTATTATTAAGAATAAAAATATACTTTTGCAACCTCAAAATCAAATAGCAATGGTAAATAAGAAAGAACAAGAGATTAAACGGACAGAGAAAACAATTGAAAACATTGAAGAATCTCTAACCAGAAGTGAAGAGTTTTTAATAAAGAATCAAAATTCGCTGTTAATCGGAGTGCTGGTACTTCTGGCAATAGTACTTGGATATTTCGGATATCAGAAGTATATCATCGAACCCAAAACACAGGATGCGCAGGAGCAGATTTATGCAGCGCAGCAGTTTTTTGAAGCCGACTCGTTGGACAAAGCGTTGTTTGGTGATGGAAATCATTTGGGATTTGTTGATATTGCCGATGAATACAGTTCCACCAAACCCGGTAACCTTGCCAATTATTATGCAGGGCTGTCATATCTTAAAAAAGGTGATTTTGATAACGCCATTGATTATCTCTCAAGATTTAAAGCTGATGACGGACTGGTAGCTCCCATGGCTCAGGGTGCCATTGGTGATGCCTATCTTGAAAAAGGTGATCAGAGCAAAGCTGCCGATGAATATCTGAAAGCCGCTACCATGAAAGATAACAACTTTACTTCGCCGTTGTTTTATTTTAAGGCCGCCGAAACTTTTGAGTTGATGGGAAAATATGATGAAGCTTTGAAAAACTATCAGATCATCCACGATAAATATCCCAATAGCAAATACGGTGGTAACATCGACCGGTATATTGCACGTACCGAAGCAAAACTCGGAAAATAGTTTTATAACGAATAATAAAAAAAAACCTGACAAATACTGTCAGGTTTTTTTATGTATTAATAATTACTTGTCGGATAAAGCTTTTGCCGGAAATTATAACAACTTTATCGTAAATTTACCGCATGGAAAAAGATGCAGTTAAAATAGTTTTTATGGGAACGCCCGATTTTGCGGTTCCTGTTTTGGATGCCATTGTTAAAGCCGGTTACAAAGTGGTTGGTGTGGTAACGGTTGCCGATAAGCCTGCCGGCAGAGGGAAAAAGCTAAAGCCGTCGCCTGTTAAAGAGTATGCCGTAAAGCAGGGTTTAAAACTGATGCAGCCTGAAAAATTGAGGGATGAAAACTTTATAAACGAGTTAAAATCGTTACAACCCCATATTCAGGTTGTGGTTGCCTTTAGAATGCTGCCCAGGGTGGTGTGGGAAATTCCCTCATTGGGAACCTTTAACCTCCATGCTTCGCTGCTTCCGCAATACAGAGGTGCCGCACCCATTAATTATGCCATTATCAACGGCGAACCGGAAACAGGCCTGACCACCTTTTTTATTGATGATAAAATTGATACCGGTAATATTATTTTACAGCAAAAAATCGGTATTGATAAAACCGACGATTTTAAGTCGTTGCACGATAAAATGATGAATGCCGGGGCGGCACTTGTATTAAAAACCATCGAAGCAATTGTTAAGGGCAACGTAACCTTGATTGATCAGGAGACGCTGGCAGACAACTACACGACGTTAAAACCTGCTCCCAAGATTTTAAAAGAGGATTGTAAAATTAACTGGAACAAACCGGTTGAAGATATTTATAACTTCATCAGGGGATTGAGTCCCTGGCCGGTGGCTTATACCGTTTTTACCGATGAATCGGGGAAAGAGTATTATGTAAAGATTTATAAAGTGTCGTTTGAAAAAGTGCATCATGTGCATCAGCCCGGAATGGTTGAAACGGATAACAAACACTATATTAAGGTATATGCTGCCGATGGAGTGATCATTATTGAGTCGTTACAAATGTCGGGTAAAAAAAGAATGATGACGGAAGAATTATTAAGAGGTTTTTCGTTTTCGGGAGAGGTAAAAGCATTGTTTTGACCCGCAATCTGATTTATATTCGTAAATCACTCTGTACCCTTTAGATATATACTTTGCGAAGAACATGTAAAAAAATGGGGGGATGTTATTAACAATTCTTATAAATTATTAACAAAAATCGGCAAAAAGGCTTTTGACCTCTTGTGTTTTGTAATGTTTCGTTTATATTTGTTAGCGTTAATTCTATTAGTGTTAATCAAAACTTAAAAAAAAATGAACAAAGCTGAATTAATTGATGCAATGGCCAGTGGTGCCGGTATCAGCAAAGCGGATGCTAAAAAAGCACTGGATGCTTTCATTGGAGCTACAACTGATACACTTAAAAACGGTGGTCGTGTTGCTTTGGTTGGTTTCGGATCATTCTCAGTTTCCACAAGAGCTGCCAGAAAAGGTCGTAACCCTCAAACAGGTAAAGAAATTGATATTCCTGCTAAAAAAGTTGTTAAATTTAAAGCAGGTGCTGAACTTTCAAAAGGTATCAGCTAACGACTTACAAAAAGGAATAAAAAAACACTGCGTTTACGCGGTGTTTTTTTTTGTGCTTATATTTTGGATATTCCTGTCACACAACCCGTCGTCATTCCGAAGGAGGTACGACTGAGGAATCTCCCGAGTATCAGCCTGCCCCTAAAACAAAAGAGAGTTCGGTCGTTCATTGTAGGGGATTTCTCCTTCCTACGGTCGTCGAAATGACGGGGATGGTGGTGGCGGAGTGACGAAGAAGAAAGAAAAGTAGGCACGAAGCCCGACTGAACGCCAAACGCAAAACCCTGAACGCTTAACTCCAGGCACTCTAAACTTTAGCGCACTTTAGGCACTTTCGATTTATGATTGCAAATTTTTGATTTTTGATTTTTGATTTGCCTGCCCGTCCGGCAGGCGGGCCTGCCTCTCCCGCACAGCCCATCGTCATTCCGAAGGAGGTACGACTGAGGAATCTCCCGGGTATCAGCCTGCCCCTAAAACAAAAGGGAGCTCGGTCGATTATTGTGGGGGATTTCTCCTTCCTACGGTCGTCGGAATGACGGGAGTGGTGGCGAAATAACGAAGAAGAAAGAAAAGCAGGCACGAAGCCCGACTGAACGCCAAACGCAAAACCCTGAACGCTTAACTCCAGGCACTCCAAACTTCAAATACTTTAGGCACTTTAAAAACACGGTTCATTCAAAAATTGTAAATTTGCACGAAAAATTAACCTATGTTAGAAAAACATGAAATCGTAACCAACTGGCTTCCGAGATATACCGGCCTGCCGCTGGAAAAATTCGGAGAGTATATATTACTTACCAATTTCAAACAATATCTTGAATTGTTTGCCCAATGGAACAATGTGGAAATAATTGGTAAAGATAACCCCATGCCTTGTGCCACATCGGATAATATTACCATGATTAATTTTGGTATGGGAAGTGCCAATGCGGCAACCATTATGGATTTGTTAAGCAGCATAAAGCCCAAAGCGGTACTGTTTCTGGGCAAATGCGGCGGATTAAAACGGAAAAACGAAGTGGGCGACTACATCCTGCCCATAGCAGCCATTCGTGGCGACGGTACTTCAAACGATTATTTTCCTACCGAAGTTCCGGCAATGCCTGCATTTAACCTCCAAAAAGCCATCTCCACCACCATTCGCGATTTAGGTAAAGATTACTGGACAGGAACGGTTTACACCACCAACCGCCGGGTTTGGGAGCACGATGAAAAATTTAAACAATATCTGCGTAAAATCAGAGCCATGGCTATCGATATGGAAACAGCCACTATTTTTACCGTTGGATTTGCCAATAAAATTCCCACCGGCGCTTTGTTGCTTGTTACCGACCAGCCCATGGTTCCCGAAGGTGTTAAAACCTCTGAAAGCGATAAAAAGGTCAATACACGGTTTGTTAACGATCAGGTAAAAATCGGCATCGAATCGCTTAAACAGCTTATCAATAACGGTCTTACGGTTAAACATCTAAGGTTTTAATGGCAAAGAAAAACAATACCGTTCAGGCATTCGGACAGCTGATGCGTGACCTTGAAAACAAGGTTTACAGTCCTGTTTACCTTTTGCATGGCGAAGAACCTTATTATATTGATGAACTTATATCCTACATGGAAGAACATATCCTCGAAGAGGAGTTCAAAGCTTTTAACCAAACAGTGGTTTACGGCAGGGATGTTACCGCCCGCGAAGTGGCCGATCTTTGCCGGCGATTTTCAATGATGGGAAATTATCAGCTGGTGATTGTTAAAGAGGCGCAGGATTTGATGGCCAACAATCGTAAGCTGGATGACCTGATTCCCTATTTTGACAACCTGCAGGAGAGTACCATATTGGTTTTGGGATTTAAATACAAAAAAATAGATAAGAGAAAGGCTTTTTATAAAAAGCTGAAGGGCCTGAAAGAAGCCGTAGTTTTTGAAACCGAGAAGCTAT
>CAYNVN010000041.1:0-17398 GCA_964400655.1 uncultured Lentimicrobiaceae bacterium | reverse complement strand
CGAAAGAGGCAACACCGCCCGAACGTACCGTTCGGTACGGGCGGGAATCCCCTGCAACAAACTCAATATAAAAAATGTAAATAAGGTTCCTACAAATATTTATCCAGCGATTCGCCAAATTCATCTTCTTCGGGCTCAGGTTCATAGTCGGCATATTTGGCCTTTAGTTTTTCCATAAACTCGCCGCCGCGTAAGTAGTTGATGTAAAAATAGACCGTATCGGTAGTGTAGGCAATATTACCGTGCGAATCAATAATTTGAATAAGGTAATTGTCTTTATCATCCCTGTCTTCAACGGCATATTTGGTGGTTAGCTGGGTTATAACCTTTGTTTTGTCTTCTGCTGAAACAACAGCAGCAGAGGAGGATATTTTGTTTTTCAAAAAGAAAAACTCGCCGTTTAAAAAATGGAACTGAAACAAAAATTTATAATAACCTGCCGTATCTCTGTAAAAATAGACTTTATGGCCGGGAATATTCTCGGAGTTATCAATGGTAAAATCCGATTTATCCATAACTTCCGATAAACGCTCTTCGGTAATTTCATCAATGGGCATCTTTCCAAAAACAAGCCGCTTATTTGATTTTCTGTGGGCAGACCCTTCTTCAGCTTCCTGAAATATTGTTTCAACAAAGTTATCCATGCTTACAATGTGGTTCTCTCTGTTGTAAAAGGCAGCGTTTCTGGAAGAGGTTTTGTCAATCTTCGATTTCTTTTTAAATGAAAATAGTCCCATAATGATTGTTTTAGAAAAATTTACTCTACAAAGATAAAAAGGTTTTATAACCAGTGGCCATATATTGGTCTGAAAATAATTTATTATTTGAAGTGCCGGGAGTTAGTTAAAGTTTGGAGTACTTAAAGTAAATTCCAAATATCAAGCACCAAATCACAAACCCGCCTGCCGGACGGGCGGGCCTGCCCGTCCGGCAGGCGGGCAATTTCTAAATACTAAAAATAAATACCTAAAACTACGTCGTTCCTTTATTACCCCGTCATTCCGACGACGAAGGAGGAGGCCTGCCCTGCCGGCAGGCGGGAATCCCCTACTATTGATGACCGGATTCCCTTTTGTCAAAGGGGCAGGCTGATGCCGGGGAGCTCCCCGCCCGTACCGAACGGTACGTTCGGGCGGGCCTCAGTCGTACCTCCTTCGGGATGACGTTGGGGCTTGTGGAAGGGGTAACGAGCACCCAGCAACCATTTCCCAACTTCCCAACTTCTCAACTTCTGAACCTCTAAACATCTAAACCTCAAATCCTCCAAACCTTCGCGCCTCTGCGTCTTTGCGGTTCATTGAAACCTTAAACTTTCAAACCTTGAACATTCAAACCTTGAACCTCTACTCGCTTTCTTCAACAATAACATAAATTCGTTTTCTTCCATCCATCTTAATGCTCAGGGGGGTGTTGAATCGTACATGCGTAAAATATTTTCCTTTATTGATTACCTGATGTTTTCGTAATTTTTCATAATTAATGGTACCGTTACCCAGGTCGGGTTGTACGGTAAAATAACCGATGTTCATGCTGGTAACATTGTGGAAAAAATGCGAGCCCGAAGAGGCATCAAGCGGATAGTTATGGAGGCTGGTTTCAACAATTACTTTGGCATTTGAAATTTGATGCCATTTTACCGGAATTCCTATCCATTTATCACGAGTTCCCCAGCGCCCCGGGCCGATAAGTACGTAATTACGATGATCTTTAATCATCATATTATTTAACTGCTCAATTTCATTGGCCATCTCTTCGGTGGCACTTTTGTTAAAATCTTTCGGATCCACGTAGATAACATCCGAAACATAATTAATCAATCCGTTGCCCATGCCTTGTTCCGAGAATAAAACAATATCCTTTTTGTCGATTTCATCCATATCAACATTACAATCCTGAGTACTGCTAATGAGCGGTTTGATTTGGAGGATAAAAAACGACGCTCTTCCCTCTTTATCTTTGGTGAGGTCAACGGCATATTCAATTTCCACGGCGGTTCCCATGGCCTCTTTTCCCAGTTCAAGGGTAACCTCAAGGGTTTTGGCCAGAGGGATATAATTGTATTTTAAGATGTTGGCAAAATTGATGATACGTGGCCCCGGCTTGGTAATTCCCGGATAGATGATGTTATTATCGGGATTGTAAACTGATGCGCAGTGATTGAGTGTCCCCTGTTTTTCGGCAACGCTGATGTCTTCAAAAGCCAAACCGGCCATTTCGCCTTCAAAAAGATTTATGTTTTTCTTACGAAGGTCAACGGCATAAAATTTAACCTGTGAGTTGCGAAACTGATCTTTAGGCGAATTTATTTCAATGGCCGGATATTTGGGTGAAAACCGGAAAGCTTTGTTACCTTCCACCACATATTTTCCCAATCCCACCGAAGCAACGGCAAATCCTTCTTCAGGTTTCATGTGGGCAAAGGGATAAAAGTTGTACGATTGTGCCACTCCGCTGATATGGGGATAATATAAGTAGTCGAACCGGTTACCCACCACCTCCTGAATAATAACCGCCATTTTTTCATCTTCAATTTTGTAGTTTACAGCCTTAACGTATCCTTTGGCCATATTTGAATAAACCGAAGCATATACCATTTTAATGGCATCGCAAACCTGTTTTAACCGTTGGCTTTTATCAGGATGATTATTTGGCAAAAGATAAGTTTCAAAGATGCCTGCAAAAGGTTGTGTAAGCGAATCTTCATACAACCCCGACGAACGAACGGCAATGGGTTTTGTTAAAATATCGAGCAGCAGGCTTATTTTGTTAATGGTTTGGTTACTCAGTCTTTTTTCGAGAAAAATATTTTTCACTTTCGTGAAATCACGCTCTTCAATGGCAGTTTTTAACAATTTATGGGTTTTGATAAACCATTCGAACTCCTGGGTTCCGATAATAAATGTTTTCGGAGTTCTAATCTTTATATCGGGAATGTGTTTGTTAAATTCATAATTGTGAATCAGTGCATTGATAAAGGCAAGTCCCCGTCCCTTGCCGCCCAGAGAACCGTCGGCCAGTGTAAAAATATTATCTTCGGTAATGTCCACTCCTTCCGAAAAGGGAATGATGTTTCCTTTTTCTTTTTCGTTACGATGTTCTTTAATTAAATCAAGTAATACCTTACGTAACTCTCTTACATCTTTAAAGTCGCTTACTTTTTTGGGATTGATAACTCTGGCGGCTCTTATTTCGCCGCGTGCCATCAACCACATAGAGAAATGGTCGCGACTGGCATGAAACAACAACGAATCATCGGGTATTTTTTTCAGTTGTTTCTCAAACTCTCTGATGTTGGAGGCTTTTGCTATTTCGTTACCATTCGAGTCTTTAAAAACAAAATCGCCGAACCCGAGATAATTTGTGATAAACTCCTGAAATTCTTCATACAGTGAATCGGAGTTTTTATAAATAAAAAGCGAGTTATTGGCTTTGGCAACCTTTTTAAACGAGATATCTGACGACTGTATGATGGTGGGCAGATTTTGTAAAACACTGCGGGTATATTTCAGTAACTTTATGCCTGCATTTTCGTCGGGTACTCCATCTTTTTCATATTTCACATCCGTTATCAGGCAAAGCATATAATCTTTATATTTATCGATAATGGCCGTTGCCTCTTCGTAAGTTGATGCAAGCAATATTTTAGGACGAGCCCGCATACGCAGCACTTTGTATAATTCATCGGCACTAACATCTTCAATAATGCGTTTGGTTTGTTCCATCAATACCTTGTATAAAAACGAGAGGTATCGCGAAAAATAGACTGGCGAATCTTCCACAAGCAGCAACACCCTTACCTGTGCTATGTTGGTGTCGTTTTCGGCATTAATCTTATCTTCAAGCAGTTTGATCATGGAAAAGAAGATGTTGGAATCGCCGTTCCAGGCAAAAACCCTGTCGATAAACTGAAATTTGTGAATCTTTTTGGTAAAATAACCCACATCGCTGTTGTTGTTCAGCAGCAGGTAAGTGGGAATGTACGGATATTTGTTTTTGATTTGTTTGGTAACCACAACGGGGGTTTGTTTATCAACGCCCACCATGTAAATAATCAGGTCAAAATGTTTTTGTTTGAGCAGGGTAAACACCTGGCTAATGGTGGAAGCGCCCGTAATACGTGGAAAAGAGGTAAGGTTGAGTTGTCCGTACTGTCCCAGCATATGTTCGGTAAACCTTCCTTCGCGCTCAATGGAATAGGCATCGTACAAACTTGATATCAGCAATATTTCCTTTACTTTAAAAGGCATCAGGTCGTGGTATATATCGCGGCTGTAGGTATCTTTGTTTAAGAATTTTTGCAGGAAGGCACTGCTTAAAATATCGTCATCATCGTTGTTTTGGTAAATTCCTGCAGCATGTTCGTCGTCTGTCTCTTTTTCAAGATTGTTCAAATATCTGACGATGGTATTGGTTACCGAGTTTAAAAAATATTTCTGGTCGTCAATAACATTTTTATCATTTACCGATGGACGGCTTCTGCAAATTTGCACATAACCTTTAACGCCTTTTAAGGTTTCGAAAAATTTCTCCCTGCAAAACGAGGTTTGTTTAAATCCCGGTGTTTTATATTCAATTCCGTTAAAAATAATGCGCAGGAAAATGGCCTGGTTTTCGGTTTTGTAATAACTGGCTGCTTCGGTTATTTCGGTAAATGTGGAATCAATTTCACGATTTTGTTTTACAATCTCGTTAATTTTACTGATTATTTCCAATAAATTCAGATAAGAGTAACTATTATTGCTATTCATTAATAATGCTTTTTTGCTTCTATACAAAATTAGTTTAATTATTGTATTTTCGCGTAATTAAAATTGTTTATTCGCTTATGATAAAAGTTGCCCTTGTTGATAAATACCCGATAATTTGCGATGCTTTGGCAGCATTGCTTAAAGATGCCGATGATATTGAGATAACGGGATGCAACCAAACATTCGACGATTTATTTAAAACCATACGTACCGATCCGGTGCATATTGTACTTTCTGTTTTGTATAATCCCGATCCTTCGGATATAGATAACATTAAAAAACTGGTACAGTTTTTTCCAAGGGTAAAGGTATTGGTGCTGTCGTTATATAACAACGAGAAGTTTATTTTACGAATAATTAAAGCGGGAGCCAAAGGCCACCTTAGCAGGGATACCAACCGTTCGGAAATTTTGGAAGCCATTTATACCCTGCGTAACGGTTTTGAGTTTTACGCCAAAACCATTACCAATATTTTACTCAACAACTATCTTGATTCGCAAGGCAATAATGCGGTTGAAAAGGAACAGCGTCAACAAAACCTCTCGCCCCGCGAGCTGGAGGTGCTTAAACATTTTGCCGAAGGCATGTCGAACCGCGAAATTGCCGACAAACTTTTTATCAGCATCCGTACGGTGGAGACCCACAAAAACAATATTATGAAAAAGATCAACCTTAAAACCACCGTCGATTTGGTTAAGTTTGCCCTTAAAAATAATATTATCGAACTGGATTAGCTAAGATGGGGAAGAACCGGTAAAAACTGAATTATGGGGCACGATCATCATCATCATCATTCGCATCAGGTATCGGGAAAAAATATGGCTGTTGCCATTTTCCTAAATATTGTAATTACGGCCGGACAGGTGGCGGGAGGTATGATTTCGGGAAGTGTTGCCCTGCTTACCGATGCGCTTCACAATTTTAGCGATGTTGTTGCCCTGCTGCTGAGTTACACAACCAACCGCATTGCCAAACGAAAATCGACCATTAAACAAACTTACGGGTTTAAACGGGCCGAAATCCTTTCGGCATTTGTTAATTCGGCGGTTCTGACGGGCATTGCCCTTTTTTTAATTGTTGAAGCCGTTCAGCGCTTTTACAGCCCTCATCCCATTGAGTCGGATTTGGTAATTTGGTTTGCCGCCGGAAGCATTGTTATCAATTTTATCAGCGTTTTAATGCTTCAAAAAGATGCCAAAGAAAACATGAACATCAAATCGGCATACCTGCATTTAATGACGGATGTGATGACTTCGGTGGCCGTATTGGCGGGCGGAATAGTGATGAAGTACTTCGGAATATTTTGGGTGGATGCGCTGCTTTCCATTGCCATTGCTCTTTACCTTATTGTATCAAGCTATAAGCTGCTGACCGGAACCATTAAAATATTGATGCAGTTTACCCCTGCGGGGATTGATATTGAAGAGATTAATAGCAGGGTGATCGCAATAAAAGGCGTTAAAAACCTGCATCATGTACATGTTTGGCAGTTAGACGAAAAAACCACCCTGTTTGAAGCGCATATCGACCTGACCAACGACATCAACATTACCGGTTTTCAGGAAATTTTAAATAGGATAGAGGTTGTTCTTCACGATTTCGGAATTTTTCATTTTAACATCCAGCCTGAATTTAACCGCAATGACAGTAAGGAAATTATTGTGCAAAGTGAATAACCGGGCATTCATTGGTCAACCGGTAAGGTAACCCAGACACTTGTATATTTTTATTCATCATATTAAAATATCGGTAATGGATATATCCGCACTACAACAAAAACACAAAGCGCTGTTCAACAGCAAAGAAACCGTTATTGTCCGTTCGCCGGGCAGGATTAATCTTATTGGCGAGCATACCGATTATAACGATGGTTTTGTTTTTCCGGCGGCCATTGATAAAGCCGTTTGGTTTGTGGCTTCCAAAAACAACAAACAGCGTTTCAGGTTTTATTCGTTCGATTTTGACGAATCCTTTGAACTACCTGTCAATAAGCTGTTGATAAGCGATGTTGCATGGGCAAATTATTTGCTGGGGGTTGCCGCACAGTTTAAAAAGCGGGGCCACGAGGTTAACGGGGTGGATGTGGTGTTTGGCGGAAATATTCCGGTGGGGGCGGGCCTTTCATCTTCGGCTGCCGTTGAAAACGGTTTTGCCCTTGTTTTAAACAGGCTTTTTGATTTTGGGGAGAGCAGGTTGGAAATGGTTAAAATGGCACAAAAAGCGGAACATGAGTATGCCGGCGTAATGTGCGGCATTATGGATCAGTTTGCCAGTATGTTCGGAAAAGAAAAGCAGGCCATTAAGCTGGATTGCCGGACGCTGGATTTTGAATATGCAAATATCGACCTTGATGGATACCGTATTGTTTTATGCGATACAAAAGTGAAACATTCGCTGGCATCATCGGCATATAACAAAAGGAGGGAAGAGTGCACTGCCGGAGTGGATATTTTGAAAAAGTATGATCCGGCAATTAATGCACTGCGCGACGCAGATGTGGAACTGCTTGATAAACATAAAGAGGAAATGAGCCAAACGGTATATCGTCGCTGCAAATTTGTAATAGAGGAGAACAACAGGGTAACGGAAGCTTTTGAAGCCCTGCATCAAAACAATATTCCAAAGCTTGGGAAACTGATGTTTGAAACCCACAGAGGCCTTCGGGATGATTATGAAGTAAGTTGTAAAGAGCTGGATATTCTTTTCGATTTTGCCCGGAATTTTAACGGAGTTACCGGTGCACGTATGATGGGCGGCGGCTTTGGCGGTTGTACCGTCAACATTGTAAAGGAGGAGCGAGTTGAACCGTTTAAAAAACAAATTACCGAACATTACCGTCAGGCCACAGGCATCGACCCTGTGATTTACGAAGTGGCCATTATGAACGGAACTTCTGTTGAACCTGCTGCATCTTTACTGTAGTTTACAGGCGTTGGCCTCCAGAAATCCCAACATAAAAACGGCAGGGGCATTCCAGTTGATTGCCGTTTCGTTGGAGGCGTAGCTCTTTTGGTTATCTACATAGGCTTTGGCTGGCAGTTTATTGGGATATTCAACCCCGAATTTTGTTTTTGAGATGTCGTCTTCACGATTGTTGTTGGGGCCTCCCGCCACAAGGCCGGGTAACGGCTCATCAATATTATCGGCTCCCGAAATGCGGTTATGAACATGCTTTACGCGTTTGCAGCCGAATCCGGTTAAAAACGAATATCCGGTAGCATTTTTTCCAAAGATATAATCCATGGTTTCAACGGCACCGTCAAGATATTTTTTATCTCCCGAAAGTTTATAAGCAAAGGCCAGCATCATGGCTGCATTTTGAATGTCGCTGTTGGAACCCCATACAAATTCATCAACGGGGATGCGATAGGGAACGGATTGCAGCTTTTTCAGCAACCCGTCTGCTGTTTTGTACAGTTTCTTCTGCAGTTTGCTTTGCAGATTGTCAGGCAGGCGGTTGTTGGAGATGAGCAGTGAAAAACTTCCCAGGTTTCCGAGGAAAACACGCCAGCTTTCACCAACGTTAAACTCCATATATGGTTCGTGTGACGCGATATAATTTTCATATTGTTTCTTATGTGTAGTCAGATATAACTCGGAAGCAGCCCACCAGAACTCCTCTTTAAAATCAGCATCGCCATATTCTCCGGTTTTCACGTCTTTCGGATTTTTATAAACTACATTTGGATTTTTTTCAGCCCATGCCCATGCTCTTTCGGCAGCAGCAAGACATTTATTGGAAAAATCCGAATCAACATCCTTATAAATTCTTGCCGCCATAGCCATCATAGCGGCAAAATTTAATGATGGTGCAGTAGCTTTTCCTACAAAATAGCGTTCCGTTTTATCTTTTTCAGGAAGTATGAAACCTGTAAAACCTTTAGAAGTAAGTTTCATATTAGATGCACCGTCTGCCGTTTGCATTGTAAGCACCCATTCCAACTCATATTTAACTTCATCTAACAAATCGGATACTCCGTTTCCACTTTCAGGAATATTTGAAAAGCCATCATCAACAAGCTCCGGGTAAATATCGGCAAGAGCCAGCAAAGTACCAACAGTTACTCCTCCGTTTACAACATATTTGTTATAATCACCTGCATCATACCATCCTTTTGGTGACGAGGCATGTCCTTTGCCTCTTTGTGCCGAAGGATGAAAATATGCCAAAGTATCGGGATGTCCCTCTTTTCTGTGATAGACTCCTGCATACTTTTCGTCAATATCCATGGATGCTCTGATCAGGTAATAACTTTTAAGGGAGGCTTTAAAAGCATCGTCATAAATATTGTTTTTTATTTCGAAGGGGCAGGTTGAGGGGGCATCTTTCACATACAAAACATATTTTCCCTGTGTGGTAAAAGTTGAAAAATCGGCGATTTTAACCTCTTCGCCCGATTTATCCCAAAATCCGGATTTTTTTAATTTTCCTTTAAAAACAGTTTCCCCCCGGGTGGTTTTAACAAAAAAAACCTTTTCGCCGGTATTTACCACCACCGCTTTTTTAACCCCTTTGGGGAAATACCCGATTTGGTTATATCGAATCTCAGCTTTTTGTGCTGCAATATTTGCAGTAATAAGAAGCGCTGTCAGCAGGCTCAGTAAAAACTTATTTGTTTTATTAATGATTTTCCGGGCAGAGTTCATGTTTTAAGTTTTAACATATGTATGTAATTATATAAAAAGACCCGGCTTTAAACAGCCGATTCTTTTTCGCGTCTTTCTCTTAATTCTATTGTTATCAACTCGATTTTTTCCTGGTCGAGCGGGTAGAGTGTCATAAAAAGGGCTGCTACGGCTGCCACAAGGGCGGGTATCCAGCTCATCAGCATAATGATTCCCGGAATAGCGCCTTCGATGGCTGTTGCATCCTGGCCATTGTAAGCATATGCAGCAAGAACAAAGCCGATAACGGCACCGGCTATACCGCCGCCAAATTTAGTGGAAAACGAACCTGCCGAATAGATAAGGCCTGTTGCCCTTCTGCCGTTTTTGTATTCCGAGTAGTCGGCGGCATCGCCAAGCATGGCAAAAAACAGGGTTGGGAAAATGGCCGCACCAAATTCGGAAACAATGCCCAGTATAAAGATGGGAATAATATCGCCCGACTGACAAAACATAAGCAGGGCATTTACCGAACCAGAGAAGAGAAGGGCATAAATAAAGAGGCGTTTTTTACCGAATTTACGGCCCAGCGGAGCGGTTAGCATGGCACCAAATATGGAAGCCAGTGTTAAACCCACCATAAATGAAGAGGCCAGCAACTGATTGTGCAGATAATGCGTAAAATAGATAACGATTATTCCCTGTTTGATGGAGTTGTAAATGTTGAAAAACAATCCGATGCCCAGTAAAACCAGCCAGGGTTTGTTTTTTATCAGGTCTTTGAAATCCTGTTTAAGATTGCTCTTTTGCGATTTGGGCGGCTTTATACGCTCTTTGGTACTGTAAAAGGTGATAAACATGGCCAGCGACAGGATTATCGACATCAGATAGATGGAGTAGCTGTATCCTTTTTTTTGATTGATAATGGAAAAACTTGCTTCGGTTAAACCCGATTCGCCGGTAACAATAAAAGTGTACATCTTTTCGGCTTTCATCCGAAAACTTTTTCCTTTGGTGGGGATATCTTTATTAAGCGTATCATTTGCCCAGGTAAACAGGGCAATGTGATTTTCGGTATTAATATTGGCATTGGGTACATCAAAAGGCGATGAAACCGTTACTTGGTATTTGTCGTCATCAAGCCTTTCAACGGCAATTTTCGGATCGACGTTTCCAAAATGTGCCACCAGATACAACAGGGCTCCCTGCACAAGCATTCCGCCGGTAAAAGCGCCCACCATCCGGTATGAGCCTATGCTTGTCCGCTCTTTATCATCGCCTGTCATTACCGCCATCAAAGCACCGTAAGGGATGTTGCTTGCCGTATAAACGAGGGTGAAAAGAATATAGGTGGCGTAAGCATAAATGATTTTCCCGGTCATACTGAATGCGGGAGCGGTAAACAACAACGATAGAATAACCCCAAAGGGTATGGCTGTCCAAAGTATCCAGGGGCGGAATTTTCCGTATTTGGATTTTGTGCGGTCGCCAATGATTCCCATTAATACATCGCTGATGCCGTCGCTGAATCTGGCAACAAAAAACAAAATACCAACCGTAACCGGATTCAGCCCGAAAACATCGGTGTAAAAAATGAATAAAAATGTGGCTACCCCTCTCCATGCAATGTTTGCGGCACCGTCGCCGAGGGCATAACCTATTTTTTCGCGTATGGGTACTTTTTCGTTTGTCAGGTTATTCATCTTAATTGTTTAAACGAAGCAGGTTTGTTATTTTGTTTTGAATTCGCCGAAAATGCCCGGTAAATCAGAAAGATATACCTTTAGTTCGTGTTGCAGGTCAGCTACTTTGTCTTTGTATTCGGGGTTATTAAACAGGTTGACCTGTTCGCCGGGGTCGGTTCTTAAATCGTAAAACTGATCGGGATCGTAATAATGTTTGTAACGCTTTGTGGAGGGGTATTCGGCATCGCCGCCGCCAGGTATCAGCATCAAATGTGAGAAAGGTAGTTTGGGGTCGGTATAATGATACCTGAGCTTGTTGGCAATTCTGAAATTATTCCATTTTTCAAGAATCTCTTTACGTTTTTTCAAATCCCATTTCATGGCAAAATCGGGATAACGCAGGGCGATGTATTTACAACTGTCTTTTAAAACGCCTCTTGAAAAGCCCATCTCAAAATAGAGGGATTTGCGAATCTCCTCTTTTTCGCCATTCAAAATGGGTAAAAAGCTTTTGCCGTCAAACGATTCAACCGCTTCGGGGTCTTCACCAATCATATCAATAATGGTTGGAGCAAAGTCGATATTTGAAACAAGTGCCTCGTTGACATTACCGGTTTTAAATCCGCCTGCCTGCCATACAATAGAAGGGTCGCTTACGCCTCCCTGATAGATGGAGCCTTTGGCATACTGGCCGTGATCGTTAAAAAAGAAAATAATGGTGTTATCGAGTTTTCCCTGTTCCTTTAATTTATTTATGATGGCTCCCAGCGCATCGTCAATCCACAGCGTATTTGCTTTTGTGTCGGGAATATTTCCCGGTGTGGCAAGTCCGGCCTCAATAAGGCGTGTGGGGATTGTCGATTTGTCGGGCAATACGTTGGGCGGTACATCCAAAATGCCTTCGGCGGTAACACGCCTGTCGCCGTTCCACGATTGTGAAGCATTGCTTGGTCCGTGCGGGACGGTGGTTGCAAAATAGAGGAACATGGTGGTGTCTTTGGTTTTGTCCAAAAACTTTAATGCGTGGTCAACCATCCAGTCGAGATTTTGAACCCTTAGTTTTTCAGGTCCGAGATAACTCGGGTTGTCCTGATAAAGTGCGCCCGAATAGTCGAAACCGCATTTTTTTAAACTTTCTCTTATGATATCCTGATCTTTTTTCAAAACCCTGACGGCTTCGGGATCGGTAGGGTCGGTATCCAAAGGTAGTTTTTTCCAGCCCGGAGCCTCAACCGCATGGTTTTTTCCGAAAAATCCGGTAACGTATCCATATTTTTTAAGTAATGTTCCAATGGTTGTCTGTCCCGGTACGATGTATGAATTCCATTGTACTACGGTTTCGCCACCCATGGCTTTTGTGGTTGTGTCAAATTCGTGATTGACAGCCCTGCTGGCATACTGCCCCGTAAGACATGAGTAGCGGCTGGGGGTACATACCGAAGAGCTTACATATTGTCCCATCATCACCACCCCTTCGTTGGCAAGTTTGTCAATATTGGGACTTAGGTTTTTGCCTTTGCCCTCTTCAAGACAATTAAACATAAATCGCTCCATGTCGTCGGCTATAAAGAAAACGATGTTGGGCCGTTTGACCGTTGTTTTTTGATGTTGTGAACTTTTGCCATTATTTGCATTATTGCACGAACTTAAAACTGTAAGCACGGCCAAAATGAAAAATAACGATTTGATGTTTTTAAATAAATATTTCATAATGAAGGGAATTAATAATATTAATACTGCGTGGATTCATCGTTAAAACCTGAATTTAAAATCAATCTTTATTTGCAATAAAGATAAAGATGTACAAATTAAAATAAAATATTTTAAACAAACAAGATGATAGTGTAAATAATACGCATACTAAGTAAGAAAAATATATAATATCAAATTTTTACGTGTTTTTTCTTTTTAAACATATAAATGCCTTAATAACACAGTGCTTTAGTGTGTAACAAATGGATGGTTGTTTAAAACAATTAAGATATAATTAATCGTTTGTTTTGAGAAATATAATTTGTTGTGTACAAATAACACTTCTTTTGAAAAAACCGTTGAGGTTAATGACTCGTTTAAAAAATCAGTAAAAAAAACGATTAAACTAATGTTTAAAATCTGCAAACTCTTCGGGGTTATGTTTGTGTTTGAACAATACGGCAAACAACAGGGCAACTACCAGCGAATAGAGGGCAAAGGTCAACCAGATGTCGTGCCATATAAAATGGCCGTTGCTGTTGATAAAGAAATTGTCGATAATTACGCCGCTGCTCCAGCTTCCCAATATGGCACCAAATCCGTTGGTCATCATCATAAATAATCCCTGGGCACTGGCACGGATATCGGAGGTGGTTTGAGTTTCAACATAAAGCGAGCCCGAAATATTGAAAAAGTCGAATGCCATTCCGTAAACAATGTTTGAAAGGATAATCATCCATAGTGCTCCGGCCGGATTACCATAACTAAACAGGCCGAAACGAAGTACCCAGGCTATCATGCTCATAAGCATCACCTTTTTAATTCCAAACCTTTTCAGGAAAAACGGAATGGCCAAAATAAACAGGGTTTCTGACATTTGCGAAATCGACATGATAATGGCCGGAAATTTAACGGTCAGCAATTCTTTATATTCAGGAATTTTGGCAAAATCGTGCAGGAAAGTATCACCGTATGCGTTGGTAAGTTGTAACGACGCACCCAGCAACATGGAAAAAATAAAGAACATGGCCATTTTTTTATCCTTGAACAGGGTAAAAGCTTTCAATCCCAGCGATTCAACCAGTGTTTTATTTCCGCCTTTACTTACAGGTACTTTTGGTAAGCTGAAAGCGTACAATCCAAGCAACAATGAAGCCATGGAAGCCACGTAAAATTGTAATGAGGAGGTTTCGATGCGTAACAGGCTGATGGTCCACATGGCCACAATAAAGCCAATGGTGCCGAAAACCCTGATGGGAGGATATTCTTTAACAACATCCATATTCTCCTGTTTTAATGCTGCGTAGGCCACGGTAATCGACAGCGAAATGGTTGGCATGTAAAATATCATGTTAATGAGCATTACCCAGAAAAAGGCTGTGGGGTTGTTGATTTGCGGCAACAGGAAAAGGATAACAGCTCCCAGTATATGAAAAATTCCCAGCAACTTCTCGGCGTTTATCCAGCGGTCGGCAATAATACCTGCCAGTGCCGGCATAAACAACGAAGCAATACCCATGGTTGAAAATATTGCTCCAAACTCGGTTCCTGTCCAGCCTTTGTTTTGAAACCAGTAACCCCCAATGGTAATCAGCCATGAACCCCAAATAAAAAATTGCAGGAAGTTCATAATGATCAGGCGTAATTTTAAACTCATATCAATCTGTTTTTCATGTATAGAGCACAAAAGTAAAAATATAGTGATAAATGCTGCCACTTTATAAATAAAATAGAAACCGGCAACACATTTCGATTGAAAAATAACCCTATTTTTGCATCTTATAAAACCGTGTGATTTATGCCCAAACAGATTTCAATTATTGTAGCCATTGCCGAAAATTATGCTATCGGAAAGGATAACGACCTGCTGTGGCACATCTCAAAAGACCTTAAACGATTTAAAGAACTTACCAAAGGCCATTATATAATTATGGGAAAAAATACCTATTATTCGCTTCCGGTAAGGCCGTTGCCTCAGCGTACCAGCATGATTATTACCGATGTACCGGGTGAAGTGATTGATAATTGCCTGATGGCTTACTCCATTGAAGATGCTGTTGAAAAGATGGATACCAAAAATGAAAATTTCATTATCGGCGGAGGCTCCATCTATCGGCAGTTTATGCCGTTGGCCGATAAACTATACATTACCCGCGTTCATAAAGATTTTGAGGCAGACACTTTTTTTCCGGAAATATCGTTGAATGAATGGGAGTTGATTGAAAAAGTTAATGTTGATAACGACCCGCAAAACGATTTTACCTATTCTTTTGAAACCTATATACGTAAATAGTAGTGAAACAGATCAATATAACAGGTTTATTTATACTGCTGGTGTTTGGCATGTTTATAATTGTTTCGTGTAAAAAACATCCTGAAAACACGCAAACCGATTATAACCGTGAGCTGCAAGCGGTAAACAGTTACATGTATCCGCAGCAGTTTACCAATCAGTTTATGTTGTCTTTTTTTAAATCGCTTTACGATTCAAGCCTGATAAACGGAGAAATTATTACCCTCGACAGCGCCAAAACAATAATGAAGAATGAAAACGATACCTTAACAATTCAAATGGAATATTGGTCGGACGATATTAATTTATGGCATCACATCGATTCTTACCGTCATTTCCGTTGCGGTACATACCGTTTTGTGGCCGATTCGCTGTTTCTGCAAAGCGATACAGGAAGTGTAACCATTGAGGTTGTTAAGCCTTTTTATTACGATTCGTTAACGGTTAATATCGAAAATATTAAAATTGCCAAAACGGGAAAAACCGATGGTAATCAGACTTTTAGAGTGTTGTTTGAAAATATGGTGATGGATGGTACTTATGCCGGTAAATTTACCTGGAAATTTAATGCCGATTTTACATACGTACTTTACAAAGACGAAACAACACCTTATTTAAGCCCCGACGATTATTATCTGTTTTCGGGGACAATGAGCGGCAATACGCCTGTTGATATAGGATACGGTATCAAAATAAGTCCCGATACATCGCGTTATAAAATCAATTACAATTGTTTTTATACCATTGAAGGTAAAAGCGTTCTGGAGATGCACGGTGTAGGTATAAACAATAATGTATCGTATATTGATTTTATTAAGGAAGACGGTTGTAACAATCAATATGAGGTTACCTTTCCCGAACAGATGACCACCAAAGGTTCCATCGAGTAAAACCTATTCCATCAGCCGTTTCTCGCCCTTCAGTTTTTTTATCTCCGAAATATCCTGGCTCACTTCGAGGGTTCCTCTGTAATTGCCCTTTTCGTCATGAATCGCAAAGTATTGGATTAAAATAAACTTAGGCCCCATCTCTATCCAAAAGCTCTCTTTTTGTTTGGTTCCGGCTTTGAATGCGTCCAAAAGCTCTTTTACAATATGTACGCTTGATGGGGGATGACAGTTTTCAACCAGCCTGCCGATAATGGCTTTTGAACGTGGAAAAATACGGTGCCCGGGAGTGGAAAAATAGCGTACCTCATCATTTTCGTCAACAAAGGTCATATCCACTGGTAAATGGTTGAGCATCATAATGGCCTGCTCCAGTTTAAGCAATCCTGTGCCCATATCCAAAACGGCATCAAAATCGGAAATAACGGTTGTTTTTTGCTTGTGCGACTCTTTTTCCTTTTTTTCGGCAGCAATGGTGAGCAGTTCCGGTTTTTCAATAAAAGCAAAACCCTCGGCCATCGATTGTTTCATCATTTCGTCCCAAATTTCATCGGGAATTAATTTAAAAATAACAGGGAATAAAATATACTCTTCGCGGAATCGTATGGCATACATTACAAAAAAGAGGTCGCCCAGCAAACGGTTCAGCCTTTTCAGGTCGGTATTGTCGCGGTCAATAAGTTCAATAATCTCTTTGGTGTATTTCCTGATGTCGTCATGGTAGGCCCACATCAGCGACAGGCATCCATATTCTTTTAAATATTTTTCCACATAAGGAAATAAAATATTTTCTTTTTTTATGTAGTGAACCTCAAACTGTTGCAGTTCAAAAACCCGGTCGCTTATTTCATCTAAAATCTCCTGACGTTCTTCTTTGTCAATATCTTTTTGATTAAAAGCTTTGATGAGCGGACGCATCTCAATGAGCCGGCGGTTGAGCTCGTTGTTTTCATTAACAAGACTGTCAAGAAATGGGATGGCTGAATAATCGGGTATCTCGGCTGAAACAAGTCCTTTGTACAACATGTTTAGCGCCTTGTTAATTCCCGATTTTACCGCCGAAAGTTCTAAACCTTGTTGCATCAGCATATCGGTCATTAAAATCACGTCAAAAGGCTGAACCGCTTCAATTGACTTTTCATATTTTTTGATCAATCCGCTCCCTTTTTCCCCGTTGATAAGCCCGGTAACAAAGGCAAGCAGCTCGTCGGCACGTTTTCCGGTGTTATTGATAAATTCTGACATATTGCATTTTTTTTGGTTTTCAAAAGTAATGTTTTTATTTCAGAGGAGGGGACAACAAAACAGGTGAAAATCTGTTCGGGAAAGGGTAATCCCGTATATGTTTTTACATTCTTCAAACTTCTGTATCTTTGTAAACTCTAAAATGATGGTGATGAAAGATATTAACGAAAGACAAAATAAATTTGACAAGAGTTATCTGGAAATGGCTTTTGTGTGGGCAAAAAATTCCTACTGCGAACGCAG
>CAYNVN010000040.1:0-7470 GCA_964400655.1 uncultured Lentimicrobiaceae bacterium | reverse complement strand
ACGGATGCTACAGATGTTTTAATCATTTTAAGTATTTTATCACTATCGATCATATTACAAAGGTACTAATTTATAACAATCTTTCAACCTTTCAGGTTGAACGCGGGCTGAAGGGCGGAAACCTGAAAGGTTGAAAAAATGGGAATGAAGCAGCAGAAGGTTATGCCACGCCCTAAATCCTACCATTCAACCTTTCAGGAGCAAGGCCACCTGAAAGGTTATGCCCGCCCAGGCTCGCAGTTTCCGGTGGCCTGCCCGCAGCAGAGCCCGGAACACAATGGGCTGATATTTTTTTTGGGGTAGTTGGTTAATCTTGGGAGACAAAACCTTTCAGGTTGAACGCAGGTTAAAGGGCGGAAACCTGAAAGGTTGAAAAGAGTTAAGGATTGAAATTAAGAAATAAAGTAATAATTCAAGATAAGCTATAAAAGGTCCTGATTTTCAGGAATTGTTATTCTCAATACTTTTTTATGGTACAATGAGTAATGAACGTCAACATTGCCTGCCGATTCGGCTTTTTTCATCATGTTTTCGGTAACTTCAAAAGTGGCATTGTTAATGTGAATAAGGAACTTTTTCTTTTTCTTTCGCTTTTTAAATCCCCAGGCTTCCACCAAAGCACCGGTTTTCGATTTTTTTATTTTCCGTTCGTCTTCGTGGAACTCAATCGGTTTGTTAACAACCTCTTTTTTTCCGCTTTTTAAATCTTTATATAACGTACCGTTAAACAACCATACAACTAAAAACGTTAGCGCAAACCCTAAAAATAAAACCACCACGGGGTCAATCATTATTGCACCGCTAAGCGAGAAAATAAAAAGGATTATGAAAAACATAAATACAGATACACCATAAAGGTACCCCTGAAAAAGTTCCTTCCTGAGCTTTTTTATATCTTCGGGTTCCAGATTAAGAACCATACCATTTACTGATTAACCGGTTTTAGTCCTAAAACATTTTCCGCAAAGCGAAATGATGCCTCTTCAACCTCCCGGTAATTTTTGTTAAAAATACCCGAAGCAATGGGATGGCATCCTGCATTTGGGAAAGCAACTTTTTCTTTCAGATTAGCGGGCGTACCCAGCTCATCATACATTTTAAGCATGGCATCCACATCAACCGTCGGGTCTTTTTCCTCATCATTTTTATAATAATAACCGAGAAAAACAGGCTGTTTAACCCTGGCAAACGTTTCGGGGTTCATGGTGTTTTCAACCAGCATAATCATGGCCCGTGCACCGTTAATATGATATTGCGACTGCCAGTATTTTTGAACTTCGGAAGGGTCGTCGTAAGTAATCATTTTCCCTTTTACCATTTTTGCCAGACCGTATCCAAATTTATTGGAGAGCCAGTGCGCCTTTTTATCAACCACATCAACGTTTGGCGAAAACATAATCAGCGCATGTATCCAGGGATTATCGGCAGCCAGTTTTAACGATATGGTGCCGCCGGTGGATGTGCTCATCAAAATAACCTTTTTACCAAGTTGCCGGCCAATTTCCAAAGCCTTTTTTGCCGACTCAAAATAGCTTTCGGCCGTAAGGTCTTTCATCGGTTCATCACCTGCAACACCATGGCCTTCAAACAAAGCACAATACATGTTCATTCCGTACCGTTTGGCAAAATCGTAGTTAACAGGATAACCCTCCCGGCACGAAGCCGAAAAGCCATGCAGATAGATTAATACATATTCGGTTTTTGCAGGATTATCAGGATTTGCCCAAACAATTCGGGCTTCATTTTCTTTTTTCAGGTCTTTTACAGCCGCATTTTGGTCGGCAACCTTTTTTTCAAGTTCCTGCATTGTTTTGTTTTGTAAAGTGTTTATTTTTCCGTTCAAAACCGGTTTTTCGTACTTACATCCCGCCATAAAAAAAACAGCAGGGATGAGTAAAAGAGTTAATGCTTTTAAATTCATGTTTTTAATTTTCTCCAAATTTAGAAAAGTTCCGAATAAATTCGTATTAACAGCTTGTTTATTTTGATAAGTTTGTACCCCTTTTTTAAAAACGATATTATGAACAATGCCATATCAATGAATCCCAATCCGGTGATTCAATATTTAAATAAACCGGCCGAAGAACTTACCAAAGAAGATTTAATACGTTTTATTGAAGATTATGATATTCAGATGATCAACTTCCGTTATGCAGGCTGGGACGGGCGGTTGAAAACCTTGAATTTTATAATTGGTAACCGCGATCATCTGGAGTCGATACTTACTGCCGGCGAAAGGGTTGACGGCTCCAGCCTCTTCCCGTTTATTGAAGCGGGTTCCAGCGACCTGTACGTAATCCCCCGGTATAAAACGGCTTTTGTTAATCCCTTTTCCGAAATCCCCACACTGGATATTCTTTGCAGTTATTACGACCGCGACGGAAAGCCCTTTGAAGGAGCTCCCGAGTATATTTTAAAAAAAGCCCACAACGCCTTTAAAGAGACCACCGGTTTTGAATTTGAAGCCATGGGCGAACTGGAGTACTATATCATCAGCGAAGATGACGGACTGTTTCATGCCGACGATCAGCGGGCTTATCACGAATCGTCTCCCTTTTCAAAATGGGTTGATTTCAGAACGGAAGCCATGAAACTGATTGCCGAAGCAGGCGGAACCATTAAATACGGACACTCCGAAGTGGGAAACTTTACCCAAAACGGTTTGGTTTACGAGCAAAATGAAATAGAGTTTTTACCAACAAATGTAGAAGATGCGGCCGACCAGCTGTTAAAAGCAAAATGGATTGTGCGTACACTGGCCATGCGATACGGCGTTGAAGTTACATTTGCTCCGAAAATTACGGTAGGTAAGGCGGGAAGCGGGTTACATATCCACACCCGTATTATGAAAAACGGAGTGAATCAAATGATTGAAAAGGGTGAGCTGAGCGATATTGCAAAAACAGCCATTGCCGGATTCATGGAGCTGGCTCCTTCGCTTACGGCATTCGGTAACATGAATCCCACTTCCTATTTCCGTTTGGTTCCGCATCAGGAGGCACCCACCAATATTTGCTGGGGCGACCGGAACCGGTCGGTTCTGGTGCGCGTTCCGCTGGGATGGACAAAACCCGTTAACATGATAAGCGATGCCAATCCGCAGGAAAAAGGCGATATCGTTGATTTTTCGGGCAAACAAACCGTTGAGTTAAGAAGCCCTGACGGATCGGCTGACATTTATTTGCTTTTGGCCGGAATGACCGTTGCCGCACGCCACGGGTTTGAAATGAAAAATGCACTGGAAATTGCAAAAAAAACCTATGTGGATATCAATATTTTTGATAAAGAACATCAGGAAAAACTAAACAGCCTTGCCCACCTGCCTTCATCCTGTGTTGAGTCGGCCGAAAATCTGGTTAAACAAAAAGCAATCTATCTTGAAAAAGGAGTCTTCACCGAAGGGGTGCTAAACCAGCTGGTCAATCAGCTAAAAGCCTTTAACGATGCACATTTGCGTGAAGAAATAGAAAATGATAACGAAAAAATACTGGACCTCGTTACCAAATTTTTCCACTGCGGATAACCCGGTATTTATACACTCTTTTTTCAGACAATGGCTGAAATTGATTTTCATATTCAGCTAAAAGATTATTTTTGCGGCACAAGCGGCCTGTATGTCATATACTTTAAAAATTATCAATGTCTTTCTGATTTCCACCGTCAGATATTTTTATACGCCCATGTTCGGGCTGCTGATAAAACTTGACCTTACCTCTACCGTAATAACCATGCTTGCGGGCGGCGTGCTTTCGTTTATTGTTTACTACAACCTGTCGTCGCTGTTGTTTATGTTGGGTAAATATGTAAAACCGTTACTGATAAAAATTTTTCCCGACTCGTGGAATAAAAAATATATCCTTTGGTTAATTAAACGAAAAGAAAAAAGAAAACATAAAAAAAAGTTTACCCGCCGGAACCGGTTTATCGTAAAATTTAAACGTAACTACGGTATGTACGGAATAATATTATTAACGCCCTGGTTACTGTCGCTTGTTTTCGGAGCAATATTACTGCGAAAATATTACTCAAACCGCAAAGATGCCTTACCACTGGCAATTGCTGCAATTATTGTTGAAGGGTTACTGCTTAATTTTATTTTTTACTGGTTGCCTTCACACCTGTAAACGTTCCGGATTTTTACAAAAACAGCAACCCCGATACAACTTTATCAGGCGGTAAACCGCGATAACTTTTTTAACCCGGCCCGAACAAAATTACCACATCATTTATTAATAAAACAAACCGCCGCAATTTTCGGAAAAAACCATATTCGGGTTTTAAAAATAATACTACTTTTGTGTCGTATTTTATGGTTGTATGATGATTCCGAAAATATTGAAACAGGTAGTGCTATGAATGTTACTTTGTTAACAGAACCTACAAATAAAAATTTTACCTTATATTTACCTGAATTTTATAAAATTCAAAGCCGTTATTGTTGTGTAATGCCACATAATAAACGGTTTTATAACGATTATTTAACAACTGTTTTTTTTATTGAAAACAACATAACCGATAATAAATACCATGTATAAAAAATTTATTAAGTAAGTGAAAATCATTATAAAAAATGTATAAACAAAATACCATATATAGGTAGTATATCTTTTTATTAATTAAAACAATTATGAAATGAAACAATCATTACTTGACAGATTTATGAGTAAAAAAGGCCTTTACACGGGCTTTTGGATCATAGCTATTTTTATGGTTACGATCCTGATTTACTTTACGGCTACCCTTCAAAAGGAGGTGCCTCCCATACCAAAGGAGGTAAAATCCACTTCGGGCGAAGTGCTTTACACTTACGATGATGTGGTTGAAGGAAAGGGCTATTTTCAGGAATTTGACCTGATGGACTGGGGAACCATGCTGGGCATGGGTGCTTATATGGGTCCTGACTTTACCACCGATTTTTTTCATCACAGGGCGGAATTTCTGTATGATTATTACGGAAAGAAGATGTACGGCAAAAGTGCCGACCAACTGTCAGACATTGAAAAAGGTGCGGTAAAAGAACAGGTTAAACAGGATTTTCATCAGCAAACAAAGCTGCTTGAATCGGGCGTAACCTATACCGAAGGCTCGGCAGCCGCTTACAAAAAAAATGTTGAGCAGCTGACCAATATGCTGGTTAACGGCGATAAAGAGAGAGCTTTTACGGGAGGTGTTATTTTACCTGAGGAGGCAAAAAAAATCGCTGCTTTTGTTGACTGGTCGCAACTGGTTGCCTCTTCTATCCGACCCGGAACCGAAGGCAAAGCCGGAAGCGAAAGAACATGGTCGAACAACTGGCCCCACGAGCCGCTTGTTGATCAAAACCTGCTTTACAACAACCATATTGTTTCGTTGTGGGAGTTTTTGCTTTTGTGGACCTTAACCATTATTGTAATTTTCCTTTCGTACGAATACCTTTTCAACAAAGAGAAAGATGAAAAACTGGAGCCGGCTTTAAAAGTAACTTCTTTGTTTAAGTCGCAGAAAAAACTGTTAAAATATATTCCCATAGTAAGTTTGCTTTTTGTGGTTCAGTTGTTCCTCGGGGCTTATCTGGCTCACCTTTATGCCGACCCGACTCAGGATTTTGTTTTTTCACAAAGCATTTTACCGTTTAACGTATTGCGTTCGATGCACACGCAGCTTGCCATTTTATGGGTTGCCGTTGGCTGGTTAGTGGGCGGACTGCTCATTGCTCCGTGGGTTGCAAACAAAGATCATAAATTCCCCTGGCTGGTAGATGTACTCTGGCTGGCATTACTGATAGTTGCCGTAGGTTCAATTGTTGGTTTATACATGGGTGCTACCGGTGCCATGCGCGACACCTGGTTTTGGTTAGGTAACGAGGGACGTGAGTTGCTGAACCTGGGCCGTGTTTGGGATATCGGACTGGTTATCGGGCTGGTTTTCTGGTTCCTGCTTATCATTACCCTTATCAAAAAGGCTTCTACCAACAATCCGCTGGTGGGTACCATTATTTGGTCGGCGTTTGCCATTGCAACCCTTTACATAGCAGGTATGATGCCCATTCATAAAGTAATGCCCAACTTTACCGTTGACGATTATTATCGCTGGTGGGTAATTCACCTTTGGGTAGAGTTAACTTTTGAATTGTTTGCCGCCGGTGTTATAGCCTTTATGACGGTTTCGCTGGGACTGATATCGCAAAAAACCGCCGAAAGAACCATGTTCTTTGAGCTTTTCCTTATTATGATGTCGGGTACACTCGGCGTTGGTCACCACTACTTCTGGCAGGGGCTTGACGAGTACTGGATTGCCATTGGAGGTATTTTCTCGGCACTTGAACCGTTACCGCTGGCACTGATGATTGTTGAAGCGTGGAAAAATCAACGTGAGCAAAAATTAGGCGGCAACGAAAACAAATTTGCCACACCGTTTATGTGGATTGCCGGTTCGGCGGTTCTTAACTGGATTGGTGCCGGTTTCTTCGGAATGGTAATCAATACACCTACCATTTCGTATTATTCGCATGGTACTTACCTGATTATGCCTCACGGACACATTGCATTACTGGGTGCTTTCGGATACATTTCCATTGCATTCCTGTACATGACATCGCGTTCAAATGCCATGGCCAACGGATGGGAGTGGAACGACAAGTGGAGTAAAATCGGTTTTTGGTTATTAACCATCGGGGTTATTTTGTACGCACTGCCTACACTGATGATTGGACTGGAACAAACCAAACTGGCTGCCGATATGGGTTACTATTATACCCGTACCCGCGAAGCACTTGATCTTGTTCACGGATGGATGTGGTTCCGTATTCTCCCCGACTCGATGATGATACTTGGCGGTGTTATAGTATTTATTGATTTGTTTGTAAAAACATTCATGGGAAAAAAGGCGGTAAACGCTTAAATATTAACCTGTAATACTTTAAAAAACCCTCTTGTTAAACGGTTTAACAAGAGGGATTTTTTTATTCGTATTTTCAGCAGGCCCCATTATCATAAATGGTAAAGGGCGGTTTAATCATTAATCGGAAATACCAAAAAACAGGTTGTTATCAATGCTACAAATATTAATTCCGCCGTGGATATCTTTTACAATAACAGAACCCCCTTTCATAATTTCAATGTTACCGGAAAATCTGGTGTTTCCCTTTTGATCCATTGCTTTAAAAATATAAGGGCCTGTTTTTAACGGAATAGCCGTAAGGGTTTTAAAAGCAGAATCCTCACAATATTCAGGAGTTACCGGCAAAAACTGCACGGGCCCCTTTTTTACATCATTTATATAGATATCCATTTTAACGGTTGCCGTATCCCGGGATGTCCAAAAATGTGCCTGATAAATGGTTTCATCTTTTTTGCAGGAAATCAAAAGAACAACAAGTATTATAACTGTTACGGGTAAATGCTTTGTTAATGACATGGCTTGAATATTTGAGAAGAACACAAAACTAACGAAACAAAAACAACATATATTGTATTTGGGATTTACTCCAGG
>CAYNVN010000039.1:0-11779 GCA_964400655.1 uncultured Lentimicrobiaceae bacterium | reverse complement strand
AAGTTGAGAAGTTGAGAAGTTGAGAAGTTAAGAAGTTGAGAATTGGTTGCCGGGTGCCGGGTTGCTTGTTGTTACCCCTCCCGCAAGCCCCTACGTCATCCCGAAGGAGGCACGACTGAGGGATCTCCTGAGTAGCAGCCTTTCCCTTAGGCAAAAGGGAGTTCTGTTATCGTTCATAGTAGGGGATTCCCGCCTGCCGGCAGGGCAGGCCCGCCTGCTTATGCATTCGGGCAGGCCTCCTCCTTCGTCGTCGGAATGAAGGACTAATAAAGGAACGACGTAGTTTTGGATTTTTTGTTTTTAGTATTTGAAATTTCCCGCCTGCCGGACGGGCAGGTTTGAAATTTGGTGCTTGCGATTTGGAATTTACTCTAAGTACTCCAAACTCTAGGCACTCCAAACTTTAGCGCACTCCAGGCACTTTTAATTTATGATTTCAAATTTTTGATTTTTGATTTGCCTGCCCGAAACGCTAAATGCTAAACGCCAAACGCCCAAACGCCAGGCACTTCAATCTTCACCCTATGAACTTTTTTCATTCAAATACTTCCCCACAAGCATCGAAATAATCATGGCAATATAAATCTGTCCTGAAAAACTTAAAAATATGGAGATGCTTCGTGCTACGGGAGAAACCGGCGATATATCACCATATCCCAACGAGGTTAGTGTAACAAAACTGAAATAGATTAAACTGGAGGGGGCATGTAACGGTACGGGTGTGTTAAATGCTTCGCCATTTGTTAAATAGACCGATGTAAATAAAATGGAACCGATAATTCCCAGAAAGAAATAGATGTTCACCGCTTCCAGAAATTCCAACGGTGTTATTTTTTTTGCCCTGGCAAGCCTGATTAATGCCAGTACCACCACCACAATAAAAAACAACACAGAGAAAAAATGCGACAACAACATGACAAACTCTAATTCCAAAAAGAAAGAAATCCAAAATAAAACAACTGCTGCCGCCGAATAATAATAAAGCTTCGAAAAATGTTCTTTTACCGCACTGGTAGCAACAATAACTATTAACGAAAAAATAATGGCAAATCCTGTCCTTTCAAGTTTCCCGCTTGTCAGCCCCCAAAGAAACACATAAAGAAAGTTTAGCACCAACAAAGTGATGTTCCTTTCCAAAATACCAAACTGTCTTTTTATAAATAACGATATCATAGCCTTTTTCAATTAATTGTAAAATTAGTAAAAAAACCCGTAATACAGAATCAGGTTGTTAATCTTCGTAATTTTGCCGGTCTGTAAAAACAAGAATCTTTTGGAATATCAGTATCACATACTCCCCAACGGTTTAAAAATAATCCACAAGCATAAAAGCGGTATCGTATCGCACTGCGGATTAATGGTTGAAACCGGTTCGCGGGACGAATCGGAAACCGAAAACGGACTGGCTCACATGATTGAGCATCTGATTTTTAAAGGAACGCGTAAACGTAAAACATGGCACATTTTAAGCCGTATCGAAAATGTCGGAGGCGAACTAAACGCTTACACCACCAAAGAAGAAACGGTAATTTACGCCTCTTTCCTGTCATCCTATTACGAACGGACACTGGAACTTTTTTCGGATGTGGCCTTTAACTCGGTATTTCCCGAAAAAGAAGTTGAAAAAGAAAAGGAAGTGATTATTGATGAAATAAACTCATATAACGATACTCCCGCCGAACTGATTTATGACGATTTCGAAGAACTTTTGTTTAACGGTCATCCGCTGGGCAGAAACATTTTGGGTAGCATCGAAAAAATAAAACGGTTCAACCGTCAGGATATCATCCGCTTTTTAAAAACACGATACACTACCCGGAACATGGTGCTTGCTTCGGTGGGAGAAATTGAATTTGACAAGCTGATTGCGCTAACCGAAAAATATTTCGGAGATAAAAAACCGGCGGAAAATACCATTAACAGAACCCCGTTCAATAATTATCGCCCTCATAAAAAAAGGATAAAAAAAGAGTCCTATCTGTCGCATTTAATGATTGGCACCACTGCTTATTCGAGAACCGATAACCGGAAAACGGCCATGATGCTGTTGAACAACCTGCTGGGAGGTCCCGCCATGAACTCGCGCCTTAACATGGGCATCCGCGAAAAATACGGCTTTGCTTACCAAATCGAGTCGTATTATCAGCCATACTCCGACACGGGTGTTTTTTCGGTTTATCTCGGAACCGATAACAAACATATTGAAAAAGGCATCAGCCTGATTACCAAAGAGCTTAACCTGCTACGAAAAAAGAAAACCGGTACTTTGCAGCTCGACAGGGCTAAAAAACAATTCATCGGTCAAATGGCCATCGGTTACGAAGTGCCGGTTAACGAAATGCTTGGCATAGCACGTTCGCATCTCTATAAAAACAGGGTAAACACATTTCAGCAAAACATCGAAATCATCAATAGCATTACGGCATCACAATTACTGGAAGTTGCCAACGATGTTTTTAACCCCGCCAATATCAGCACATTAATTTACGAAAGTCGATAATCATGGAACTGGTAAACAAATCGGTTGAAAAATATATCCACCGCCATTCGGGCGAAGAAGAAGAGATTCTGCACAAAATTTGGCGACAAACCAACCTGCGTACCTTTTATCCCAACATGGTTTCTGGCAAAGTACAGGGAAAACTGTTACAAATGATTGTTAAAATGGTACAGCCCCAAACCATTCTCGAAATAGGCACCTTTACAGGCTATTCGGCGGTGGCTATGGCGCTGGCCATGCCCGAAAACAGCAAACTGATAACCATCGACAACAACGAAGAAATCGAGTCCATGGCCAAAGGCTTTTTTTCGGAAGCCGGTTTAACTGATAAAATATCAATGATAACGGGAGATGCCGTCGATATTATCCCCAAACTGAACAATACATTTGATCTGGTTTTTATCGATGCCGACAAGGAGCAATACATCAGCTATTACAGGGCTGTTTTCCCGAAAATCAAAAAGGGCGGGTTCATCATTGCCGACAATGTGTTATGGGGCGGAAAGGTTTTGGACAAACTTGTTAAAACCGATAAAGAAACCAAAGGCATACAAGATTTTAACGAGATGATAAACAACGACAACAGGGTTGAAAAAGTAATGCTTTCGGTAAGGGACGGCCTCTATTTAATACGAAAAAATTAAGGCGGCCCGAAAGCCGCCTTAAAAACCAACAATTATGAAAACCCTTTTAACAAAACGCAGTATGAATATTATCTACCCCTCTGCTTTTTTGTTGCGACAAAAGTACGCCAACCCCGTTTTATAAAATGTTAAACGGTTTTAACAAGTGTTAATAAATGTTATGCCTCTGGGTTTCAGGCTTCCGTTAATAGTAATGAATTAGTACATTTGCTCAATGAAAAACTGGCACACCGGTATATTAATAGGTTTGGTAACTTTTGCAACCATCGGACTGATGGTTATTCAGGTTTTTTGGATAAGAGATGCCGCCAAAGTAAAGTATTCCAATTTTATACGTGATGTTAACGAAGCCATGCAACATGTGGTTAAATATGTTGACCACCTTAAAATACATCACGACCTGCTCAATCAGCAGCAGCTCTATTCCGACAACCGAAAAGTGTTTGAAACCTACGATTCATTAAACCAGGTGCTGTTTTACGATTTACAACGCGTTAGCTCCGAACGCGACTTTAACCGGCTTATGCGCAGGGTAAAACGAACCCAAAACAAACTTCAAAACATCATATTCGATTACCAGTCGGGCAGAGATGAAAATCAGTTTGTTTACGACCCGCAGATTATCGATTCGCTGATAGAGGTCAACCTTAAAAAAAAGGGAATAAAAACAGAATTTGAATTTGGCATTTACGACCCTTTTACCAACAGAATGTTGTTACAAAAAACCGGAAAATACCCACAGGAGCTGCTTACCGAAAGTTTTGCCTATAACCTTGCCGTTTCGCCGGGTACCTTTTACGCACCCGAAAAACTGTTAATCTATTTTCCCCACGAGCAGCGGGTGGTTATCCGTCAAATCTGGAAACTCCTGTCGGTTTCCATCATCCTGTTTTTAATCATCATCGTCGCTTTTTACATGACCATACAAACAATCTTTAAACAAAAGAAATTGTCGGAAATGAAAAACGACCTGATCAACAACATGACCCACGAATTTAAAACACCCATCTCAACCATTGCACTGGCCTGCGAAGCATTGCGCGATCGCGACATTCAAAAATCGGAAGAGATGTACAACAACTACATCAGTGTAATCAGCGAAGAGAACAAACGACTGGGAACCATGGCCGAACAAATCCTTCAACAAGCCGTACTGGCCAAGGGAAAAATGAAAGTTAAAAAAGAGTTGATAGATATACATAAGGTGATTGAAGATGCCGTTAGCCGGAAACAACTTGAAGTACAGGCAAAAAACGGAACCATCCAGTTACAAAAAAACGCACCGGAAACAATGGTAATGGGCGACCAAAACCATTTAACACACGTTATTTTAAACCTTTTGGATAATGCAATAAAATATTCGGTTCAAACACCGCATATTATTATCAACACCATTAACAAAGGCAACCATATTTTAATACGGGTTACCGACAACGGTATCGGCATTAGCAAATCAAACCAAAAAAAGATATTTGAAAAGTTGTACAGGGTATCAACGGGCAATGTGCATAACTTTAAAGGTTTCGGATTAGGCTTAAATTATGTTAAAGTTATCACCGAAATACACGGTGGAACCGTAACCGTTAGCTCCGAACCGGGAAAAGGTTCTACTTTTACCGTTAGTTTACCCATCGAAAAAGTTTAAAAACAGATAAAACCATGGAAAATCAAGTTAAAGTATTATTAGCGGAAGACGACAAAAACCTGGGAACCATTTTAAAATCGTATTTGGATGCAAAAGGATTTCCAACCATACTTACCGCCGACGGAAAAGAGGCACTTAACAAATTTAAACACGAAGACTTTGATTTTTGCATTTTTGACGTGATGATGCCTTTAATGGACGGCTTTACCCTTGCCAAAGAGGTAAGAAAACTGGACAAAAAAGTACCCATCCTTTTCCTTACGGCCAAAAACATGCAGGAGGATAAAATACAGGGGTTTGAAGTGGGCGCTGACGACTACCTTACCAAACCTTTCAGTATGGAAGAGTTGTTAATGCGTATTAAAGCCATTTTAAGAAGAACCCGGTCGGGCGATAAAAAATCGGCCAACAACATCTATAAGTTCGGTAAATACACATTCGATTACAACAGGCAGTTGCTTATTATCAATAAAAAAGAGCAAAAACTAACCTCAAAAGAGGCCGAGCTGTTACGAATGCTTTGCGAAAACATGAACGATGTGCTCGACCGCTCGGTTGCCTTAAACAAAATATGGTTCGACGACAGTTATTTCAATGCCCGTTCAATGGATGTTTACATAACCAAATTGCGTAAATATTTAAAAGAAGACCCGAAAGTGGAACTGATAAATGTTCACGGGGTAGGGTTTAAACTGGTGGTAAGCTAACGGTCGATTTGCCCGAATAAAAACACAATTTCCCGAAAAAAAATTAAAGTTCACGGTTTACAAACCGTGAACTTTAATTTTACCAGTCAACGGTATAAACTTTGAACTTTTTGTTCTTATACTCATTAATGATTCTTTTCCTCGACTGTTGGGCATCTTTAAGTTTCACAAACCCGTTTTGAATAATATTTCCCTGATCGATTAACGGCCACTGGGGATAGTTCTTAATGATATAATCTCTGAATGCCTGTTCCATTTCGTACTGTTTTACAGGCTTTTTAATGGTACTCACAAAAGCACTGTATTCTTTTTTACCATCGCCGTCCATATCAAAATACCCCGAAGAGTAAACAAAGAAGTAAATTTTCTCAGGCCGCTCGTAATTGTAATATTTACTGTCATAAATACTGTTTGCCTTTACCTTTTTTGCCGTATCTTTTTTTATAACCGGATCGTTCCGGTATATACGGCTGATAAATTGATAGTTCAACGACATCCCCGAAATGATCACATCCAAATCGCCGTCGTTATCGTAATCGCCAAAATGGCCGTCGCTCATGTACAAACCTATTAACTGCGCATGAATATCGGTAAAAACACCCTTTCTGTCGTTTCGGTAAATAATTGAAACAGGGCCGTTGTATGCTTCACCGGTGAGCAACAGGTCCAGGTCGCCGTCATGGTCAAAGTCGCCCCAGTCAACCGATCCCGAACGAACCGCGGCAAAATGGGGATAGACCATTGTAAAGTAAAGGTTATCATTGTTATTGTACAACCTTGTTTGAAATTTGCCGTCGGCACTTTCGCCATTTATCACAAAATCCTCGTCGCCGTCGTTATCATAATCGCCCCAGGCAATGTCGCTGAGTTTTAACGGCATCAGGCCCATTTTGGTTTTAATAAATTTGCCTTTGCTGTTTTTAAAAATTTCGGTAACTATCAGGCCTTTTTCGGTGGTTCCGCTTAAAATAACATCCAAATCGCCATCATTGTCGTAATCGGCAAATTTTCCTGTTCCGAAATGCAATCCCGGAAAATCCGTTTTCACAAGGGAGAACCTGTTATTACGATCATTTTGGTAAATCCTGCTTATCAACCCTTTAGCGGTTTTTCCCGTAATCAGCAAATCATCATCACCGTCACCGTCAAAATCGCCCCAATCCACACTTCCGTCAACAACCCCCGGAATACCGGTAAAAACCGGCGAAAAAGCGGATGTTCGGTTGTTATTTCTGTACAACTTTGCAATGTATTTGCCGGCAGGGTCCTCTCCCGTTATAAAAAGGTCCAAATCGCCGTCCAAATCATAATCGGCCCAGTCGAAGTCGCCTCGAAAAACATCAACAACAGGAGTGTTTATTTTAGTAAAACGATCGTGCCGGTCGTTCCGGTAAAACTTTGTTTTAATATAATGTCCCGATTTTGTATAAAACTCGCCGGTAACCATTACATCGAGGTCTCCGTCGTCGTCATAATCAATCCAGTTACTGGTACTTTCGCTAACACCCGTCAATCCGGCCTGAATATCATGAAATGTTTGCGCCTGTAGCGACACCGCTACCATACCAAATAAAAGAAGAAGCAGATGTTTAAGCATAAAATATTTTTTTACAATATTATTGAAAAATCGGCCTCCAAACAAAAAATATTATTAATGTGCATTAAAAGCAGCTATTTACTATTTTTGTATAAAATAAAATATAAACAATCAAATCATGAAAACAATTGATAACTACGACTTTCACGGCAAAAAGGTCATCGTAAGGGTTGACTTTAATGTTCCGTTAAACGATAAATTTGAAATAACCGACGATACACGCATCCGTGCTGCCATACCCACCATTCAGAAAATCAGAAAAGAGGGTGGTGCCGTTATTTTGATGTCGCATCTCGGAAGACCCAAAACAGGGCCGGAAGATAAGTTTTCGCTAAAACATTTAATAAATCATCTGTCGGAAAAACTGGGAACAGCGGTTCAGTTTGCTAACGACTGCATCGGCCGGCAGGCCAAAGAAAAAGCGGCAGCTTTAAAACCGGGAGAGGTTTTGTTGCTGGAAAACCTGAGGTTTTATAAAGAGGAAACCAAAGGTGACGAGGCATTTGCCAAAAAACTTTCGGAACTTGCCGATGCCTATGTAAACGATGCCTTTGGAACGGCACACCGCGCGCACGCTTCAACGGCGGTAATTGCTAAGTTTTTCCCTGACGATAAAATGTTCGGCTATGTTATGGCCGGCGAAATAAAAAGCCTTGAAAAAGTATTAAAAGAGGGCGAAAGTCCGTTTACGGCTATTTTGGGCGGAGCCAAAGTTTCGGGCAAGATAGAGATTATCAACAACCTGCTCGATAAAGTTGACAACCTGATTATCGGCGGCGGCATGATGTTTACTTTCATAAAAGCCCTCGGCGGAAAAGTGGGCGGCTCGCTGGTGGAAGACGATTTAATTGAAACGGCACGACAGGCGATTGTAAAAGCCGATGAACTGGGCGTAAACATCTACCTGCCGGTTGACACGGTGGCAGCCGATAAATTTGATAACGATGCCAATACACAAATTGTAAAAGCCTCCGAAATTCCCGACGGATGGATGGGACTTGATATCGGCCCCGAAACGGAAAAAACTTTTTCGGAGGTTATCGAAAACTCCTCTACGCTGCTATGGAACGGACCGATGGGTGTTTTTGAAATGGACAACTTCTCGAAAGGAACCGTAGCTGTGGCCATGGCACTGGTTAATGCAACAAAAAAAGGTGCTTTTTCGCTGGTTGGCGGCGGCGATTCGGTAGCAGCCGTAAACAAATACAATTTACAGGATAAAGTAAGCTATGTTTCAACAGGCGGCGGTGCCATGCTGGAGTACATCGAAGGAAAAGAACTTCCGGGAATCGCAGCCATTGAAAAATAGATACACTTCCACATACCGGCACCACAATTGTGTTGCCGGTATTTTTTTTACACAAATTAATTTAGTCTGTTGCTCTCTCTATTTTCTTACATTTACAACTTTTAAAAAGCTGTTATGCCTTTTATGAAAAAGATAGCGAAAAAAACCATCTGCTTACCGGTAACAGGTAAGACAAGGGTTTATGCTGCAATTGAGGCAGATGCTGTCCAAAAAAAGGTATTACGGCACCTGATGCGACGTGCAAAATTTACGGCTTTTGGCGAGCATTATCGTTTTACACAGTTGCTGGATTCCGACGATTTTACCGCACAGTTTAAAAAAACAGTACCCGTTCATGCTTATCGCGAAATGTATATAAGATGGTGGTACCGCCTGTTGAATGGCGAAACCTATGTAACATGGCCGGGAAAACAAAAATATTTTCTCACAAAAGGAAACGACAACAAACCTACGGGAAAATATATACCCGTATCAAGGGCCATAATACGCTCGCTTTGTATTACAGGAAAACAACATTTATCGGTTTCGGATAATAATACGTCAACGCATTTCGACAAAGCGTTGCTTAAACCCGACTACAACAAAACCTATTACAGCGGAACATTGCCGGGAATTATTTCCCATCACAAACCGTTAAAATACCACTGCTGTTTTCATAATCTGTTCTGTTCCGACGACAAACATGAAAACAGAGGATTCTTTTTAACGGAGGCTGGCTGGGTTGGCTCCGGTATTAAAGATAAAGATTCCGAATTTCAATTAATTGTTAACAACGGGCTCTATTATGAATTTATTCCTTTTAGTAATTCCTCCGGCGGAAAAAAGATTCGGGGTGTACCCAACGCCACGTTATCAATCAACGAAACAGAGGAAAATGCCGAATACCTGATCATCATAACCAACAACTCGGGAGCATGGCGATACTTAACAGGATATGTGATAGCATTTACCGATAAGGAAAAACTGTTGTTTAAGATAACCGGTAAAATAAAAACGGATTAGTAATGTTGGCAATAATTGTAAAAGGTATTTTGTTAGGGTTATCCATCGGTTTTTTCTTTGGGTTCGGGCCTGCGTTTTTTGCCATTATACAAACCGCTATTTACCGTGGCCCTTTTAGGGGTGCGTTAATGGCTTTCGGTGTATTTTTAAGCGATTCGCTTATGGTTATCCTTACACTAATCGGGGCGGCAAGCATTATTGAAAGCAGCGAAAATTCTGAAATAATGGGCTTTGTCGGAGGTTTTGTTATCATTGTATTCGGCATCTATATTTTCAGAAAAAGATCAATGCGTACACCCGGTGAAGAGAAAAAAGAGCTGGACATAAAAAATCCGCATCCGGCCATATATCCCTTTAAAGGATTTCTGCTGAATGTTGCCAATCCGTTTATATGGTTGTTTTGGGCAGGTATTGTAATGGGTGTGGCGGCCCCGTTTAAAGCCAATCTTACCAGCCTTATCCTCTTTTTCTCGGCCACCTTACTCACCATTTTCACCACAGACCTTACAAAGGTATTCATCTCTCATAAAGTTAAAAATATTGTTAACGACCGTTTTTTAATGGCTGTAAACAAACTGGCGGGTATCGGACTATTCGGCTTTGGCGTTTATTTAATTGTTAAAACCCTGCTGGTAGTTATCGGTGCTTAAAAATGCTTTAACCCTGAAATAAAAAAGCCCTGAAACGACTACGTTCCAGAGCTTTTAACCGGTCGGAGTGGCAGGACTCGAACCTGCGACCACTTGCACCCCATGCAAGCATGCTAGCCAACTGCACCACACCCCGTAAATAATGAACTTCTTCTTTCCCCCGGGAGTGGCTTCCGAAAGCATTCGGAACGAACCTGCGACCACTTGCACCCCATGCAAGCATGCTAGCCTCCCGAAAGCTTTCGGGAGCACCACACCCCGATTTGGGAGGGCAAAATTACACAAAAAAATATTTAATTCAAGTTTTTATGATTATTTCTTTGGCGGATTTTCTATGACATCCAATTGCCGGCACGATTTAAAGAATCCCTTTGCTTTTTTATAATAATTTTGATACTTGTGTTTGTAAACCGAATCTTTAAAGTAACGCGATTTAATCATCTTTTCAAAATCACGTTTTTGCATCACCAGTTTATATGCTTTTCCGTCAAGCTGTTTGTCTTTCGGATGGGCGATGGCATCAAGCTGGGCCAGCCTGTACGTACAATCTAAATTTGCCTTGGCATAAGCATCCGTTTCAATCTGCTCGTCAGAATACACCTTTTTACCGGAAGCAGTTTTGTTCGACGAAGAACACGCCTGCCCCAGAACCAGTGTAAACAGTAACAATATCTTTAAAAAATATTTCATAACACAACTAATTTTTTGCAAAGGTAACAAACCCTGCGTTTAACCCGATACTTTTAATACCTTACGGTTGCCCGGATAACCGTCAACACTTCATATATTAACGTTTGCCATTGTGTCATACTTTTTGTTTTTATGTTCGTGGCATTTTTATTGATAATCATTCTAACTTATTAGAAGGATTTTTATGACTTTTGCAACCTGTTTCGCAAAACAGGCTGTCAATAATAAAAGAAAACAACAAATAAATATTGATATGGAAAATACAAAATGTTTGATTATTGGTTCCGGGCCTGCCGGATATACCGCTGCCATTTACGCATCGCGTGCCGACCTGAAGCCCATTGTTTATCAGGGTATGGAGCCGGGCGGACAGTTAACCACCACCACCGAAGTTGAAAACTTTCCGGGTTATCCCGAAGGAATTGACGGCCCTGCCATGATGGAGCAGTTTAAAAAACAGGCCGAACGTTTTGGTGCCGATATCCGCTGGGGAGTTGCTACCGAAATTGATACCACACAACGTCCTTTCAAGGTAAAAATTGATGACGGCAATGAATTATTGGCAGAAACTGTCATTATTGCTACCGGTGCCACGGCTAAATATCTCGGCCTTGAGTCGGAAGAAAAATTCAAAGGCGGAGGGGTTTCGGCCTGTGCCACCTGCGACGGATTTTTCTACAAAGGTAAAGATGTTGCCGTTGTAGGCGGTGGAGATACCGCTGCCGAAGAGGCCACCTATCTGGCCAACCTTTGTAACAAGGTTTACCTGATTCACCGCCGCGATGAGCTGCGTGCCTCAAAAGCCATGCAAAACAAGGTGCTGAACACCCCCAACATCGAAGTACTTTGGAATACCGAAGTTAAAGAAATTGTTGGCGAGGTAAAAGGTTTTACCAAAGCTCTCAACGGAGCGGTTTTATTCAACAACAAAACCGGTGAAGAGTTCAAAATCGACATTGAAGGATTTTTTGTAGCCATCGGCCATAAACCCAACACCGATATTTTTAAAGGCAAACTGGATATGGACGATACGGG
>CAYNVN010000038.1:0-40736 GCA_964400655.1 uncultured Lentimicrobiaceae bacterium | reverse complement strand
CGAAACAGGCAAATCGTCGCCTTTAAGCGCTTCGATGGGTTTAACCACGTTTTTGATGAAATCGGGCATGCCTGCATATTCATCGCTGTCTTCGTTCAATTTAATATCGGCCCACTCCTTGGGGATGTCAATCTTAATAACATCACCACCGCGGTCAACGGCCTGATAGTTCATGTTTACAATCTCTTCACCTTTTTTGCCGTACGATTTCATGATGAACTCTTTCTTCTGATCAACAGCCTGCTCGTAAGGGATTACCTCCGAAACTTTAAAGAATGCCGACTGCATAATGGTGTTGGTGCGGCTTCCCAGTCCTATTTCATCGGCAATTTTGGTTGCGTTGATGATGTAGAAATTGATGTTGTGCTCAGCCATGTATTTTTTGAAATGGTCGGGCAGTTTGGCTTTGGTGGTTTCCTCGTCCCAAATACTGTTTAACAGGAATGTACCGCCGTCACTCAAACCTTTGAGCATATCATATTTTTGTAAATAGGCAGGAACGTGACAGGCAACAAAATCGGGGGTGTTTACCAGATAGGTTGAGCGAATGGGATGCTCACCAAAACGAAGGTGTGAAATGGTAATGCCACCAGATTTTTTAGAATCGTAGGCAAAATAGGCCTGTGCATAAAGGTCGGTGTTGTCACCGATAATTTTGATGGAGTTTTTGTTGGCACCTACCGTACCATCGGAACCGAGGCCGTAGAATTTAGCCTGGAAAGTTCCTTTGGGAGCAATGTTTACTTCGGGAAGTAACGGAAGCGATGTAAAGGTAACATCGTCAACAATACCTACGGTGAAACCGTTTTTAGGCTCTTTGATTTTAAGGTTTTCGTAAACCGAAAGAATCATGGAAGGTGTGGTGTCTTTCGAACTCAGTCCGTAACGGCCACCAACTATTTCGGGTGCATTTTCCTGTCCGTAATAAAGCTCTTTAACATCAAGATACAAAGGCTCTCCATTGGCACCAATCTCTTTGGTACGATCTAAAACGGCAATACGTTTTACCGTTTCGGGCATGGCTTTCAGGAAATATTTCTTTGAAAAAGGACGATAGAGATGTACGGAAACCAATCCCACTTTTTCGCCTTTGGCTAACAGGTGGTCGATGGTTTCTTTAATGGTTTCGGTAACCGAACCCATAGCCACAATCACATGTTCCGCATCGGGAGCACCGTAATAGGTAAACGGATGGTATTCGCGGCCGGTACGTTTGGTAATTTCCTGCATGTACTCTTCCACCAGGTCGGGAATCGGTTCGTAAAACTTATTGGCAGCTTCGCGAGCCTGGAAATAAATATCGGGGTTTTGAGCCGTTCCGCGTGTTACGGGATGCTCGGGGTTAAGTGCATTGTCGCGGAATTTCTGAACATCTTCCCACGGGAACAGGTCTTTAAGGTCTTCCACTTCAAAATACTCCACTTTCTGGATTTCGTGTGATGTACGGAAACCATCAAAGAAATGCAGGAAAGGAACTCTGGTTCTTAACGAAACAAAGTGAGCAATGGCAGCAATGTCCATTTCCTCCTGAACACTACCGGTAGCCAGCATGGCAAATCCGGTTTGGCGGGTTGACATCACATCGCTGTGGTCGCCAAATATTGAAAGCGCCTGAGCGGCAAGGCTACGGGCACTTACATGAAATACGGCAGGCAGCAATTCGCCTGAAATTTTATACATATTGGGAATCATCAAAAGAAGACCCTGTGATGCCGTAAAAGTGGTGGTTAAAGCACCCGACTGCAACGAGCCGTGAACGGCACCGGAGGCCCCGCCTTCCGATTGCATTTCTACAACCTTAACAGTTTCTCCAAAGATGTTTTTTCTTCCGTATGCCGACCACTCGTCAACATACTCTGCCATCGTTGAGGATGGGGTGATGGGGTAAATGGCAGCAACTTCGCTGAACATGTAAGCTACGTGAGCAGCTGCGTAGTTTCCATCACATGTAATGAATCTTTTCTTGTTACTCATAATTAATTATATTAGAAAAGCTTTGCTTTTATAAAACGTCCGCTTAAAATTTTTGCAAAAGTAACTTTTTAATGGTTTAATTTTAAAACTGACAAAAATGGTTCTGTTAATTTAAAACAAGTTTAGATTGATGTTGTTATGTTATTTAAAACTTAAGGAATAAAACACCGGATTTTACAAAATATCTAACCGGTTGATTTATATTGAATAGAAAATCAGGAGCGATTGTATGTTAAATCAAATCCCGCAGCGGCTCTGCTGAAAACGGCAAAAGGATAAAAAATCTCCGAACCGGCTTTTATAATTATTTAACATTAGATCAGGTAAATTCCGATTTAAAAATAAAAAACCCAAAACCACGTAGTTCCTTTATTAGGCCGGCAAATCAAAAATCTCCAATCAAAAATTAAAAGTACCTAAAGTTAAAACTACGTCGTTCATTCATATTCTCGTCATTTCGACAGCCATCATTTATACGTCATTCCGGCGACCGTAGGGAGGAGGCCTGCCCTGCCGGCAGGCGGGAAACCCCTACTATTGATAACCGGATTCCCTTTTGCCTAAGGGGCAGGCTGGTTCCTGGGAGATTCCTCGTCGCTCCCCGAAAGCTTTCGGGTTCGCTTCCCTCGGAATGACGACGGGGCTTGCGGGAGGGGCAGACCCGCCTGCTTAACATTCGGGCAGGCAAATCATAGATCAAAAATCAAAAATTTGCAATCAAAAATCAAAAGTATTTGAAGTTTGGAGTGCCTGGAGTTGAGCGTTTGGCGTTCAGCGTTTGGCGAGCTTCGGTTTTATTACAAATACTCTTTCAGTAATCCTGTTCGTTCGTTAAATTCTTCAATTTCCCGATCCCATTCATCCACTTTGGCGTAGCGCGATTTCCAGTAGTTTTCATCGTACCACTGGGCATTAAGTTCTTCGGAAGTTTTGCCCTGCTGTTCCACCCAGGTAAAATACTTTAGGTTGTGCATCCGTTTTTTCTCATAATAGTTCATTTCTATCATGGCATCGGTACTTAATCCCAGCAAGTCGGCTTCAAAGCTAACGGCGGCATCCCTTCCGGTAAACTCGCCGTGTTTTTCGTTTTCCTCTTTAAGACGACTTTGATACATTTCCATTGAGTCGGTAGCCACGGTAAAGACCACATCGTTTTCATTCATTTCGTACCATTTGGCCAGCTTAATTGAACCCATCAGGTTGGCGATGGAGGAAATGCCCAGCAATTCCAGTTTGTCAACCAGTTCCGGGTCGATTTTCAGTTCGTTTTTCAGGTAATCTTTTCCGGCCGGTTCGTTAAAGAGCCGCATAAGGCGAATGTTGGGGTTGTCGTCAATACCGGCCACCATATCCATGTTTCTGATGTTATGAATCCAGGGCACATGTTTGTCGCCAATACCTTCGATACGATGTTCGCCGAAACCATTGTAAAGCAATGTGGGGCACTGTAATGCCTCGCCGGCACAAACTTTAAAGGCGGGGAATTTTTCTCTTAAGTAATCGGTACTGCCCAGCGTACCTGCCGAGCCTTGGGTAAGGAAAACACCGCTAAAGCGGTCGTTATTGTTTTTAACCTTATTAAACACCTCTTCCATGGCGGGGCCAGTAACGGCGTAATGCCATAATGAGTTGCCTATCTCCTCGAACTGGTTAAGGTTTACTATTTCGTCACCACGCTCGGCAAGTAACTCTTTAACTTTGTCGTAAATCTCTTTTACGTTGCTTTCAGTTCCGGGGGTGGCAAACACTTCTGCGCCTACTTTGTGAAGCCAGTCGAAACGTTCCTGCGACATCCCCTGCGGCAATACGGCAATGGATTTACATCCCAGCAGGTATGAATCGTAGGCACCGCCACGGCAATAATTACCGGTTGAAGGCCACAGGGCTTTTTGGCGTGAAGGGTCGAAACGACCGGTTACCAGCTTTTCAACCAGCGGCCCGAAAGTTGCACCTACTTTGTGCGCACCGGTAGGGAAAAATTTACCGATAAGCATAATGATGCGGGCTTTAACGCCGGTTAACTCCGATGGTAATTCTATATAATTAACGCCATCAAATTTTCCTCCGAATTTTACCGGTTCATTTTTCCAGGTAATACGAAACAGGTTTAACGGGTTTAAATCCCAAAGTCCGATATTTTTTAATTCTTCCTTGATTTTTTCGGGAACAAGTTCCGGGTTTCTCATCTGTTTGTACGTGGGAAGGATTATCTTTTTCTCCCTGCACTGTTTTACGGTGTTTTCCAACACCTGTTTTTCCTTTTCTGTCATATCCTTTTATTTAATCTGCAGTATAAAATCTGCTTTTGTTATTCGGTAAAAAACGATTTTGCCCCCTCTAAGATTACAATCATTTCAATCATATCTTTAAGAAAGATGTCAAAATTACTCTTTTCTTTTATGAGGAGGTTCGTAATTTCAAAACTGTTTTTATCTATTTCCAATTCCATCTCATCGGTTCTGTATAGATAGTGAGTGGTTTTTTCCGTTAAAGAACCAAATTTACCCTGTTTATTGGTTTCAAGGGTTTTTTCTTGTTTGATTAAAAAGTAACCGTCTTTGTTGGTGTTATAACTTTGGCGCGTAAAATAGAGGTGTGGCTTGTCAAGATACGGTTTGCCGGCTGTGGGGCAAAAGGTGGCACAGTTGCCGCACATGTTACACCAATCGGCAAGATGCAGAATTTGTTGCTTTTGTTCGATGGCAAAATCCTCTTTTTTTGAAACGGTAGCTTTTCCGTTGCGAACCTCTATATGCCAAAGGGGATAATTTTTCGGATTGGTTTGATACGAATGGAAAGCCGTATTTGGACAAACCGTTGTACACACATTGCAAACCTCATCGCACAACAAACAGCGCGAAGCCTCTTTAACGGCCTCTTCTTTGGTAAGCGAAGCCGTTACCCGGTTAAAGTTTTTTCTGTTGTTTAAAGGTGTTACAGTTATGGTAACCGGCTGAATTTTAAAAGCCCGTTTGACGGTGTGATCTTTTAACGAAACCGGTGTTCTTTCAGGTTTTTCCATAACGGGTATTGAACCTGTTGCTTTGGCAATCATTTCAACGGCAGCTTTACGCCCGTCGCCAATGGCATTGATAGCGGTGGAAGCGCCTCGCAGTGCATCGCCACCTGTGAAAACGTTTTGCAGCCGGGTTTCGTAACTGCCTGCTTTGGTTTTAAGTAATGCGGGATCGGTAAATTCAATCGCTAAATCCTGACCTATGGCCGGAATAATGGTATCGAACTCCATTTCAAACTCCGAGCCGGTAACAGGCTCGGGACGAGCGCGCCCGCTTTCATCTTTTTTGCCGGGTTTCATTTTAATACAGGTAAGCGAGTGAACCCTGCCGTTAACCACATTGATTTTAACCGGCGAAACAAGTTCAATAATTTCCACTCCTTCTTCCAGTACAGCCTTTATTTCATCCTGGTCGGCAGGCATTTCATGCAAACGACGACGGTAAAGAACGGTAACTTTTCCTGTATCCCCTGTCAACCGGAAAGCGGTACGGGCAGCATCCATGGCCGTGTTTCCGCCTCCGATAACAGCCACCCTTTTGCCGGGATTCGTCAAACGGTTCTTTTTCACTCCAAACAGAAAATCCAGTGGATCCAAAACCCCTTCGGCATGGCATCCGTCAATGGATAGTTTTCTTGAACGCTGTGCTCCCGCAGCAACATACACAAAGGTGTTTTCCTGCCGGAGCTGCTCGAACTTTTCTTTATCAACAGGGGTGTTAAAACAGATTTTTACTCCCAACGATTCAATGCGCCGTATATCAATGTCCACCGCTTCGTCGGTTAACCTGAACGAAGGTATTGCTCCCGCTACCATTCCGCCGGGACGGGATTTTGCTTCGTAAATGGTTACTTCAAATCCGGCTTGTGCCATAAAACGGGCACACGATAAACCGGAAGGGCCGGCACCGATAATGGCTGTTTTTCTGTTGATTTTTTTATGGGCCGGCAAATAGTTGTACCCCTTTTCAACTGCGTATTCGGCAACAAAGCGCTTGATCTCGCGTATCAATAGCGGACTGTCGTAGTTGATACGGGTACATTTTGTTGTGCATTGATGATCGCAAATCATTCCCGTGGTGTTGGGAAAAGGATTGGTACGCATGATGACCTCAAAAGCCTTTTGGAAATCGCCATGAGCCGTGTGATACATATAGTCGGGGATATCCTGATTGGTCGGACAAGTGTCCACACAGGGAGCATGAACGCAATCAAATGTACCCAGGGGTCTTGCCGTTTTGATGCTTGGGGTATGCAGCGTTGTTTTTTTGTATTTGCTGTTTTTCAGGGTGCTTTGGGCATAACGGTTGAGGTTGTTTAACAACAGCACATTAAGACCGGTATTTTGCGACGTGCTTTTTTTGATTATAAAATCATCAAGTGAAACGGCACCGGTTGTTTCAAATGCTTTTTGCAGCTCCCCGACGTATTGATTAAGTCTTCCGTACCCTCCGGGTTTTAAGAGGTCGGAACAAACGGTAACCGGCGACAATCCGCAGGCAATCAATTCGGGAGTATTGAAAGCATCGGCACCACCGGAAAATGAGATGTTAAGATCTCCGTTAAAATGGTTTTGAATTTTTGCCGCAAGATTTACCGAAACGGGATGAAGTGCCCGCCCACTCATATACATCATCTCTTCCGTTGAGGGGAAAACATCTTTGTTGTTTAAACTTTCAAGCGTATTGGTAAGTTTTAAACCAAAAAATACGCCTTTTTTTTCGGCAGACTTTTTAAGGTTGGTAATGATATTTACCGCATCCGGAAATGTCAGGTCGTGCTCAAAGGCAATGTCGGGGACAATAGTATTAAATCCCGAACCGGCCAGGATGGCATGTAGTTTCTCTTTTCCAAGTAAAGTGGGATTAAGTTTGATGGAGGTATGCAATCCTTTCTCTTCGATAAGGTATTGTCCGATTTTTTCAATCTCATCAGGCGGGCAGCCGTGCATGGTTGAAAGGGTTATGTTGTCGGACAGAATGGGAGATATTTTTATTTGGGTTATGGCGGGATAAACCTCTTTGATTTCGTTAATTTTAAGGGCAAGTTCTCCGGAAGCATCTCCCATTTTATCAAAAAACCATTGTACATTATCTTTCATGATGCCTTCGTAATCGTATCCCACGCTCATGTTAAAGATAACTCCCGGTTCGGTTTCATCATGACCAAATTCATGTTTTAAAATGTGAATCAAAATCCAGGCATTGAGGTATTGGTCGAAAGAGTGATGAATTTTAAGTTCTTGCGACCATTCGCAATTGTATCCTTCGTCCTGCATATCAATACAGGGTTTTGAAACTTCCAGCTCATCCAGTGTTTGAACCGTTTTTAACTCGATGAACCTGGCACCGGTTAACCAGGCGGCAATTATATTTTGTGCCATTTGAGTGTGCGGGCCGGCAGCCACGCCCAACGGTGTTTCGAGAAGATGGCCAAAACGTCTGCCGCGAAAAGGGTGCGCTGTACGGGGATTAAAAAATAACGCTTTCGGGATGTTAAAAACAGTCTCTTTTCTGTTAAGCTGGTTTAAAACAATTTCTGTTAATTGTTTTAAGGGAATTATCTCAAATCGGTCTGTCATAATGCTAACAATAAATATCAAACAAATGTAGTATAATCAACCGAACCTTCTATCCCGCCGTAAAAACGACAGATTTAAATATTGGCAGGTTGTTGTGACGGCAACCAGATAACCGTTAAATTTGTTGCCCGATGAAAGATATAAGCGGATATAATGTAATAATACCTGCCGCAGGATTTTCGGGCAGAATGGGATTGCCGAAAATGTTGCTGCCTTTTGATAAAACCAAAACCTTTTTGGATGTAATAATACAGGGCTATTTTGAGTTCGGTTGTAATGAGGCTGTGGTTGTGGTTAATGAAAAGAACAGCTTGTCGGTAAAATATCTGCAAAGCAAAAAAAAGATACGGATAATTGTTAACCGTTACCCCGAAAGGGAACGGTTTTTCTCAATACAAACGGGTTTGCAGTCGGCGGGCAAAGCTTTAGGTGTGTTCATACATAATGTTGACAACCCTTTTGTTGATGTTAATCTTTTAAAGAAAATGACACAGGTTTTGCCGTCATGTGATATTGTGGTTCCTGTTTTTAAGGACAAAGGAGGTCATCCGGTACTATTGTCAAAGAAGGTAACGGATTATATTGTTTCCGTTTCCGATTATTCTATTAATTTTAAGGATGTTATAAAAGGTTTCAATCGTAAAAATGTGTTAACGGAAAACGGTAATGTGCTGGTAAATATTAATACCATGGCAGATTATCGGCGATACGGATTTGGATAGATGTTGCATTAAAAAAAACAGACGGTTAATTGGCCTGATTTATCAGGGGTTATAAGAGGTGTAAAAAATATTTTGATTTTTTTAAAAAAAATGTTGTGCAGATAAATTATCGGTGTATATTTGCACTCGCTTTTTGAGCGCTACGGGAGCTTAGCTCTTCCGATAGTTATCGGAAGGTTCGGAGTTCATTAAATCGAACTGAAATTCAGGTTTGATAAAACATAAAGGGAGCTTAGCTCAGCTGGTTCAGAGCACCTGCCTTACAAGCAGGGGGTCACTGGTTCGAATCCAGTAGTTCCCACAAGCAAAAGGGTTGTCATTCGGCAACCCTTTTGTTGTTTTTGTACTATGTGATATTGTTTGCTTGCACTCAGGAGGTCATTACTGTTTCGGACATTCAGGAAATATTTGTGAATGTTTCGCAGGCATAATTCAATAATGGCTAATCTCAGGAATTTAATCGGACTATTTTAGCCAGGATTTTGCTTGTTATTTTTTAGATTTTATTTGCTGTTTGTTAAAACTTAAACCACGTTTCAATCAGTGCATCCCTGTTTTTTTCGCTGTAATGAACCCACTCGTTTGTGTGAGGATTATAAGAATAATCTTTTTTCCATTCATCAATATTGTCAACAATCTGCCGGGTTGCGTTAATCACCAGTTCCAGTTCGTTATCCGTCATGGTTGGATGCAGAGATACTCTTACAAAACCCGGTTTTTCCGACAGGTCGCCCTTTTCAATTTTATCGGCAATACGATGCGATTCTTCGGGGGTAACACCCAGTAAAAAGTGTCCGTAGGTTCCGGCACAAGCGCACCCGCCACGGGTTTGAATGCCAAAGCGGTCGTTGAGCAGTTTAACAATTAAGTTATAATGGATGTTGTCGATGTAAAAAGAAAAGATGCCGAGACGTTCTTTAACATTATCGGCAAGGATGTGCATTCCTTTTATTTTACCAAACCCTTCAAAGGCTTTATGTACCAGCTCTTCCTCGCGTTTACGGATTAGCGAAGTATCCATCTGCTCTTTAACTTCGATGGCCATGGCGGTACGCATTGCCTGTAAAAAACCGGGTGTGCCACCGTCTTCGCGGAGTTCAATATCATCAAAATAGGAATGTTCACCCCAGGGATTGGTCCATTCCACCGTACCTCCGCCCGGATGATCGGGAACCGTACGGTTATACAGATGTTTGTTAAAAACCATTACACCTGATGAACCGGGGCCTCCCAAAAATTTATGGGGTGAAAAGAAAACGGCATCAAGGTGTTCATCTTCGGCATCGGGGTGCATGTTAATATCCACATATGGAGCTGCGCCGGCAAAGTCGATAAATGCGAACCCTCCGTGTTGGTGCATGATTTTTGCCATTTGATGGTAGGGAGGTTCAACGCCGGTTACATTACTTGCCGCCGTAAAAGCACCAAACTTTAAATGGCGGTCTTTGTACTTTATCAGTTGCCGTTCCAGTTCTTGCGGGTTTACCGTATTGTCTTTATTCGGTTCAATAATTACCACATCGCAAATGGTTTCCAGCCATGAGGTGTGGTTGGAGTGGTGTTCCATATGAGTGATGAACACAACCGGAATATCTTCAACTTTAAGGCAATTACCTTTTTCGTCAAGCCGGGCACATGCTTTCAATCCTAAAATGCGCTGGAACTTATTAATAACGGCGGTCATGCCGTTTCCCGCCATAATAATCACGTCGTCGGGTCCTGCGTTTACATGTTGTTTAATGCGGTGTTGGGCGTAGTGGTAGGCTTTGGTCATCAGGGTTCCTGTTTCGGAGGTTTCGGTATGGGTGTTGCCCACATAGGGCCCGATAACATTAGCCATACGTTCTTCAATGGGTGCATAAAGTCTTCCGCTTGCCACCCAGTCGGCATAAATCATTTTTTGTTTTCCGTAAGGAGTGTCAAAATATTGATCGTTACCGATGGTGTTTTTTCTGAATTTATCAAAATGCTTTTCCAACTTACTCATATCCGGCTTGTGTTATTTAATTACGAAATCAGGTATTGGTTTGACAACCTGAACAGGAAATGGAATGTATAAAAAACAGAATTTAAAGATGAGGCACCGGCTCTTTGACAACAGCGAAATAATATAAAACAGCAACAGTCTGATTCCATTTATTCAGGATTTGAACCGCAAAGGTAAATAAATTGTAAAAACATATTTTACCCTGTTTAGTGCCCAACAAAAAAACGCCTCGCCGGATATTTTCCGGCGAGGCGTTTACACTAAAAACCTGCAAATTGTTATTTAATTATTTCAACGCTTCGTTTTACAAATTCGCTAAGTTCTTTGCCTTTTAACAGATTTTTGGAAAGACGTGCAAGATCGTAAAGTTGTTTGATAACTTCATCTTTTTGTTTTTCCTCTTTTTCTTCGGCAAGTTTAGTGATGAGCGGGTGATTGGAATTGACAACCAAACTGTATGTGTCGGGCAGTCCGCCCAGTCCCATCATACCGCTACCTCCAATGGCTTCCATATCTTTCATGCGTCGCATAAATTCGTTTTGTGTAATGAGTACCGGCGCATCCGATTCGCTCAGGTCTTCAAACGAAATTTCAAACTGTTTGCTGTCAACGTTACGTTCAAAGTCCTTTTTTAGTGTCTCCTTTTGTTTTTCGTCTAACTTGGAAGGCATTTTATCTTCCTTGTTGATGAGCTTGTCGATGGTATCGGCATCAACACGGGCAAAGCGGGTTTTTTCGAGTTTTTGCTCCAGCGTGTTAACAAAATGGCTGTCGAGAACTCCGTCCATCAGCAACACATCGTAACCTCGTTCTTTGGCAGCTTCAATGTAGCTGAACTGCTCATCAACATTGTTGGCATAAAGATAGACCAGTGTTCCGTCTTTGTCTTTTTGAAGGTTTTCAATATGTTCTTTGTATTCGTCAAAGGTAAAATAGTTGCCTTCGGTATTTTTCAACAGAGCAAATTTTACCGCTTTTTCCCAGAATTTGGGCTCCGAAATCATTCCATATTCAATAAAGGTTTTGATGTCATCCCATTTTTCTTCAAACTTTTTACGGTCTTTATTAAATATTTCCTGAAGTTTATCAGCCACCTTACGGGTGATGTAGCTTGATATCTTTTTAACACTTGCATCGCTTTGCAAATATGAACGGCTTACGTTAAGCGGTATGTCGGGTGAGTCGATAACCCCGTGAAGCAGTGTTAAAAAGTCGGGAACAATACCTTCCACCGAATCGGTAATAAATACCTGATTGCTGTAAAGCTGAATTTTGTTTTTTTGGAGTTCGTAATCGCTTTTTACCTTGGGAAAATAAAGTATTCCTGTGAGGTTAAAAGGATAGTCAACATTAAGATGAATGTGGAAAAGCGGTTCCTCAAACGACATTGGGTAGAGTTCGCGATAGAATTTATTGTAGTCTTCATCCGTTAAATCCGAAGGGTTCTTTTTCCAAAGCGGATGGGTGTTGTTGATGATACGGGGACGTTTAACCTTTTTGGTTTTCGGTTTGCCCTCTTTATCTTTTTTACCTTCTATCTCTTCCTCAATTTCTTCTTCGCCGAACTGAATGGGAACCGGCAGGAATTTGCTGTATTTATTGAGCAACTCCAGTACTTTGTATTCTTCCAGAAATTCTTTGTTTTCTTCATCGATATGAAGGATGATCTCGGTTCCGCGATCTTTTTTGTTGCCTTCGGTTATGGTATATTCGGGACTTCCGTCGCATTCCCAATGAACGGCTTTGGTTCCGGGTCCTTTTTTGTACGTTTTGGTGTTGATTTCCACTTTTTCGGAAACCATAAATGCCGAGTAAAAACCAAGCCCGAAACGGCCGATGATGGTTTTACGATCTTCTTCGGTAATGTTTTTAAATTTCTCAATAAATTCTTCGGCCGACGAAAAAGCAATTTGTGTGATATACTTTTCCACTTCATCGGCTGTCATACCGATACCGCGGTCGATTACTTTCAGTGTTTTTTTCTTTTTGTCAACTTCAACCTTAATGGTCAGGTCTCCCAATTCCTCTTTGTACTGTCCGATAGATGCCAGTGCCGACAGCTTTTGTGTGGCATCAACAGCATTGGAAACCAGTTCTCTTAAAAATATTTCGTGGTCGGAATAGAGGAATTTTTTGATGATCGGGAATATATTTTCCGTTGTTACACCGATTTTTCCTTGTCTTTTTTCCATAATAAATTCTCCTTTTTTTGTTTGACAACAGGCTGGCAAATCCTGTGCCACATGAAATGATGTGACAAAATGTCCTTTGGAAATGTATCGTAATGTTGGGCCGGATTGGGAAAATATGACTTTTTCCCGATTTTTTTAAAAGATCAGTTCAATCAGCTTTTGAACATTGTCGCCGTTGTTGTAAATAATTCCGAGCAGGTGTTTGCGCTCTTCGATGTCGGCGGAGGTAAATGTTTTTGAAAAAAGATTTTTGATGGCATGTTTCATCTCGACAGCTTCGTTGGCAATAATGGTAAGTTTGTCGAGTTTGCTGCCCGAAAGCATTTTGTCGTTAACCAGGCAAAAGCGTCCGTTGTATAACGTATTCAGAAGTTTGAGCTTTAATCCTGTTGCCTGTGCCGTTACCGCCACATTGATATGGGCATCGGAAATAAGTTGTTCCAGCGTTTGGTCGTCGGGGTTTTCAATCAGTTCGATATTCGGGTAGTTGTTAATCAGTTGAACAAGATGTTTGGGAGGGTTGAGCCCGGCCACTTTTAAGGTATAAGGCAGGTTGTTAAAAACTTTGGTGGCCAGATATTTAACGGCGTTGTAGTTTTCCGAAACAGAAAGGTTTCCGTGGTAGAGCACATAATCGCCTTTGCCTTTTTTGCAGTGTATGGCCGAGTGCGGGTGAAAAGCCGGAATAAATTCCACTTTATCAAATTTTGAAGAGAAATAGTTGTAATCGTTTTTTGAGATGGCTATCAGAGCATCGGCTTTGTCAAGAGTGTGTTCATACCTTTTCAGCTTGGCGGCTTCGTTAAAGAAGTAATATTTTTTAAACAGATCGGTTTCGGCTTTTCCCAGGTTTTGATAATAATCGTGTTCGATGTTATGGGTACGTACCAGCCGTTTTCGTCCGGTAAACCTCGGGTCGTTAAGCAATGCGCTGGTGTGGATTCCTTCCATTAAAACCGGATAATTATCCTGAAGAAGATTGGTTGCCAGCTCTTCGGAAACACGTGTGCTTACAATGTACGGAATGCTTTTGAAGAGATGTTTTTTTGAAATATCACGCTTGTAATAGTGTACTTTATAAAAAAGACTTTTTAGTTTTCCATTGTACGAGCGTCCATATTCAAAACAGTGCAGATGAACTTTAACGCCTTTTTCGGAAAGTTCTTTGGCTTTGTAAAAAACATCAATTACTCCTCCGTAGTTGGCAGGCCACGGAATATCAAACGAAATTATATGCAGATGTTTTTCAGACATACTTGCCATACACTTTTTTTATGGTTTCCGACTCTTTTTCCCAGGTTAAATCGTCGGCGGCAAAGGTAAGATTCCTTTTCCAATTATTTAGTTGCTCACGGTTTGCCATTAATTCATTTATTTTCCGGGCGATTTGTTCGGGTTGATGCCCCGGAATAAAAGTACCGATATCATACTGATCAATAATTTTCCGGATTTCAGGTAAATCGGAGGCCAGTACCGGGATGCCTGCCTGTATGTAGTCGAATAGCTTATTGGGTAAACTGAACCTGTAATTCAGGTTGGTATCTTTGTCTAAAGTTAATCCCATATCGGCATTGGCTGTGTACTGCATTAAATCGTTGTACGGCTGACGGGGTTTAAACATTACTTTTCCTTTGATATCCGGTTTTTCCGACATCTTTTTAAGTGTATCAATTACATCGCCGCCGCCAACAATTAGCAACAGGGCTCCACGGGTATATTGCATGGCTTCCGTTATCTCTTCCGAACCGCGATGAATATTTATACCCGAACCCTGTAAAATAAGGATGAATTTGTCTTCGGGCAGGCCCAGTTCTTTTCTTGTTTTTTTTACTTCAACCTTTTGTTTAAAAGGAATATTCCGTACCACATGCGGACGGATGCCGTATTTTTTTTCAAACAAACCGGCTATGGATTCGTTAACCGTAAATACATCTTTCAGTTTGGGAAAAATCCATTTTTCAATACGTTTCCATACTTTTTGAACCGCGGGACGATTGACCAGCTCGGGGACTTCGGTAAAATATTCATGACTGTCGTAAACAAGCGGTTTGTTTTTAATGCGGCTTATCAGGTAGTTGGGAAGCAGTGTGTCGAGGTCGTTTGAGGTAAGCAAATCGAATTTATGAAAAAGCAGAAAAAAGAACAACCTCAGGTTAAAACAGGCATAAAAAAGCGGACCTTTGGTAAATGCAAGTTTCATGCGGTGATAAGCATAGGGCGGGTTTCCCATTGGAAGGCTGTCGGTGAGTTTTCGTCCCACAAGCAAAACGTCAAATCCCATACCGGTAAGTGTGAGGCAGGTTTTATGAACCCGCTGGTCGGTAGCCAGATCATTAATAACCGATACAATTATCTTTTTACCCAAAACACCTGTTTAATAATTCGCGATAAAATACCTGCTTATATTTTAAACATTAAATGGTGTAAATTATTGCGTCAACACCCCTATCTTTGCAAAATGACAGTAAAAAATGATGTGTCACTTAAGCCGTATAATACTTTCGGTATAGATGTTAAAGCCCGTTATTTAATTGAAATTAACACTGTTGATGAATTAAATGAGGCTGTTGATTTTAAAAATCGTAACAATTTGCCTTTTTTGATTTTAGGCGGAGGAAGTAATGTGCTTTTCACCAAAACGTTTGAGGGAGTGGTTTTTTTAAACCGGATAGAGGGTTTAAGGGTTGTTGAAGAAGATGATGAACAGGTATTGTTAAAGGTTGCCGGTGGAATGGCATGGCCCCGGTTTGTTGATTATTGCGTTGAGAAAAACCTGGGAGGTATCGAAAATTTAAGTTTGATACCCGGTACGGTGGGAGCAGCCCCCATTCAAAATATTGGGGCTTACGGAACGGAGGTTAAAGAAACCGTTGTTGAAGTTGAGGCCGTTGATTTGACAACCGGTAAAATAAAAACCTTTTCAAATGAAGCGTGCCGGTTTGGATACAGGAGCAGTGTTTTTAAAACCCGCAGCAATAGGAACTATTTTATTACGGCCGTTACGTTCGAACTGAAAAGAAATCCTGTTGTTAACCTAAGTTACGCTCCGTTAAAGCATATTTTTCAGAATAGGGATATTAACACCGTTTCCATTGCTGAAGTGGGCAATGCGGTAAAACAGATACGAAGGTCTAAATTGCCCGACCCCGACCAAATTGGAAATTCGGGTAGTTTTTTTAAAAATCCTGTTGTCGGCATTAATGAGCTTGAAGTATTAAAAAAGCGCTACCCTGAGATTCCGTATTTTCAGGTTGATAGAAATTCGTATAAACTGGCTGCGGGATGGATGATAGAGCAGTGCGGCGGAAAAGGAAAAAGATTGGGAGATGCCGGAGTGCACGATAAACAGGCACTGGTTTTGGTAAACCATGGAAATGCAACGGGCAGCGATATACTTGATCTTGCCATGATGATAAAAAAATCGGTAAACGAAAAATTTGGTATCGAACTTGAATTTGAGGTTAATATTTACTGAAAAAGGGTTTTGTGGCGATAAGTATTGCTTCCCGGAATAAAACTGAAAAACCTGAAAACCACTTTGTAAATAGTGGTAGTTATTAAAGTATCAAACAGGTATTAAGAAACTTAATAAGCATGTATTCATATCAATCACTTTTTAATTTCACCCGGTCGGTTTTTGAAACGATTGGATTGGCAAAAGAGGAGGCCCGTGAAGCAGCTGACATTTTGATGCGGGCTGAGTTGCGAAATATTTCTACCCACGGACTGATGCGGCTGCCCGAATATATCAGTTTGTGGAAAAACAAACGAATCACCGTTCGTCCAAACTATTCCATTGTACACGAAACACCTTCTACCGCCCTTGTTGACGGCGGAAAAGGTTTGGGACTTGTTACCGCCCCCAAAGCCATGCGGCTTGCCATCAAAAAGGCAAAAGCGGCCGGAACGGGATGGGTGGCCGTTCGGAACTCCTATCATTTCGGTATTGCCGGGTATTATGCCATGATGGCGTTGGAGAACGACATGATAGGTATAACCATGACCAATGCCAACCCTTTGGTGGCTCCTACATTCGGGTTAAACGGAATGCTGGGAACCAATCCTGTTGCCGTTGCCGTTCCCGCCGGAAAGCAACCCCCTTTTGTGGCTGATTTTGCCACGGCACCGGTTGCCCGTGGAAAATTAGATATTCTTGAGGAAAAGGGTAAAAATGCCCCGGAGGGTCTTTTGCAGGATAAGAACGGTTCGCCTGTAAACAAAGCGGGAATATTAAAGGAGGGAGGCTCGTTGCTGACATTGGGTGGCGATGTTGAACACGGCGGACACAAGGGGTTTTGTCTTACGGCTATTGTTGATATTCTGTCGGCCGTACTGCCCGGAGCCAATTTCGGGCCTACGGTGGTGCCAACACTGGGTTATGTGAAAGATAAAACCGGTGGGGAAGATAAGGGAATTGGACATTTTTTCGGAGCTGTACGTATTGATGCTTTCCAAACCGCCGAAGCGTTTAAAGATTATATGGACCAGTGGATTGAGACTTTCCGCAATGCCGAAACCATACCCGGAGAGGATAGGGTTATTATTCCCGGAGACCCGGAACGTTTGTCGGAAAAGGAGAAGATGGAAAACGGCATTGAACTTTCTGTTCAAACCGTAAATAAGCTGAAACAGCTGTCCCGCGATTTAGGGGTAAATTTTCCCGGTTAACGGTTGCTGAAATTACTCTTTCAGTAATTTCTCAATTAATTCGGTCGATTGCGGACTGCTGGGACGCGGAGCATTGTTGGTAACCAGCTTTCCCTTTTTGTCGTAAATCATGTAGCGGGGAATGTATTTAACCTGAACAACAGCGTTACGTTCGTTATAAACTTTTTGGTTTAGCAAATAGTGTTCGCCGGTTATTTTCAGGCTTTCGGCGGTGCGTTTCCATGCCGCGGGGTCACGGTCGGACGACATGTAAATAAATACCACTTTTTTTCCTTTAAAATGCTCCTGCATCTTAAGCGAATAGGGCATCTCTCGTTTACAAGGCCCGCACCAGCTTGCCCAAAAGTCGAGGTAAATAACTTCACCTTTATGCTTATCCAAAATACCCTGATACGATTCGTCGGCATATTTAGCTTCTCTTAAGTTGTAAAAATGAGCGGTAAGCTCATCGCCTTTCTTTTGCGCCACGGAACAGGATGTAATAACAACGGAAATCAATGTAATTAAAACAAATCTCAACATATTTATCTTCTTAAATGTAAATTGTATGCAAATGTAATTGAAAAGTTAAACAAACAGGATTATCCGATAGTAAGAATTGACGTAATAAATATTTTGCATATAAGCAGTTGATTTACTGGTTTTATCAAATATGTATGATTCGGTATTCCGGGGCATTGGTGTAATAAACCGGAATAAGCACCAAACATTACTTTTGTAACAAGCCTTTTTTGCCTGTAATATTTTCGTATTCACTGACCATCTCACTGAGTTTTTCAGGATTATTTTTAGCAATATTGTTTTGTTGGCCGATATCGACAGAAAGATCGTAAAGTTGAATTACGCTGTCGTTTCCAAGTTCGATGTTGGTATAAGAGCATAGTGACGGCCCTTTGTATGGTGGTATCATTACAAAGTTGCCTTTGCGGTAGCCGGTTCGTCCGGTAGCTTCAAAAACAATAGAACTTCTTCCCTTATTGCTGTTGCCGAGAAAAGTTTCCATCAGGTTTTCGCCGTCCGGGCTTTTTTCAGGACTTTTTACCAATGCCGCCAGCGAGTTTAGGATATCAATTTGAGATACCATGGCATCCGAAATTCCGGGTCGTACATGGCCTTTCCAATATACGATAAACGGTAAGCGGGTACCTGCCTCAAAAAGACTGTATTTGCCGCCTCTAAACGGCCCCCACGGTTTATGGTTGTTATTCTTTTTGTCGGCATCGTCGTCGTAACCATCATTTAAAACCGGGCCGTTATCACTTGAAAGAATGATTAAGGTGTTGTTAAGGAGGTTCTCCTTTTTTAATGTATTGATGAGTTCACCAATACACCAGTCGGCTTCAACAATGGCATCGCCGCGCGGGCCTAATGTGGTTTTTCCGACAAACCGGGGGTTGGGTGTACGGGGAACATGGGGCTCCTGCAGGGCATAATACAGAAAAAACGGTTCGTCTTTATGGGTAGTAATAAAACGTTGGGCTTTGGACAGAAAGGTGTCGGCCATCGTTTCGTCAATCCATTGTGCTTTTTTACCGCCTTTCATATGTCCTATTCTCGAAATGCCGTTAACAATGGTGCCATCGTGACCGTAACTTAATTTCATTTTTAACAGTTCGGGATGCTCCTTTCCTGTAATTTCGTCAGGAAAAGGTTTTTTATAGCTGATTTCTATCGGATCGTTTTTATCAAGTCCTGATACATAACCGTTTTCAATATAAACCGTTGGAACCCTGTCTTGTGTGGCGGCAAGAATAAAAGAATAATCAAACCCTGTTTCGTTTGGGCCGGGTGATATGTGTTTATTCCAGTCAACTTTTCCTTTTCCCAGACCAAGATGCCATTTACCCACAATACCCGTTTTATATCCTTGATTTTTCAACATTTTCGGGAGCGTGATTTGTGAAGTGTCAATAATTAGCGAAGCTGATCCGGATAAAATATGTGCATTTTTATTGCGCCAGGGATAGGTTCCGGTTAAAAGGGCATATCGGCTTGGTGTACAGGTTGCCGATGAAGCGTAACCTCTTGTAAATTTGATGCCGCCGTTGGCAAGTTTATCAATGTTTGGTGTTTTAACGGCAACCGAACCGTAAGCCCCCACATCTCCATATCCGAGGTCGTCGGCATAAATTATAATGATATTCGGTTTGTCGTTGTGTTGTTTTTTTATGTTGCTGCATGAAAATAAAATTAGTACCAAAATAAACACGTACCAAAACGGAAAAAATAATGGTTTGAACTTTTGCATAATAATTAATTTATGAGGTAAAAGTAGGTTTTTATGATTTACCATAAAACAAAAAACCCCGTTTATCAAACGACAAACAGGGCTTAAAAACATAGTTTTGATATTTATGCTTCGGCTACCGGGCCTCCTAAAGAAAAGGGAGGAAATCCGTCTCCGCCGTGTTCTTTTATCGGTCCGTGCATTTTTTCAAATTTTGTGATATTTTCCTGCAATGCTTTTTGTAAACGTTTGGCATGTTCAGGAGTAAGAATAATACGCGATTTAACTTTTGCTTTGGGCGAACCCGGCATCAGTTTTACAAAATCGATAATGAACTCGGAGTGCGAATGGCTTATTACCGCAAGGTTTGAATAGGTACCTTCGGCAACCTCTTCGGTAAGCTCAATATTGATTTTGTTTTGGTTTACTTTGTTTTCCATTGTTTTATTGTTTAGATAAAAAAAGGTGCTGTCCGGTAAAACGAGCAGCACCTTTTTATTTAAGTATTATTACTGATCTTCGTTAACGGCTTCATCGGTTTCGGCCAATGCAGCCTTTTCTTTAAGCGCATCAAATTCGGCTTTTGAACCTACAATGATATCTTCATAGTCGCGCAGACCCGTACCGGCAGGAATCTTGTGCCCGACAATCACATTTTCTTTCAATCCGTTAAGGGTATCGGCTTTAGCCTGGATTGAAGCCTGTGTAAGCACTTTGGTAGTTTCCTGGAAAGATGCAGCTGAAATCCAGCTGTTGGTCTGTAACGAGGCTCTGGTAATTCCCTGGAGTACCTGACGGGCTGTGGCCGGTCGGGCATCGCGGGCAACCACCTGTTTTTTGTCGCGACGTTTCAGTACTGAATTTTCGTCACGCAATTTTCTTGCCGAAACGATCATTCCCTGACGCAGGTTTTCCGAATCACCGGGATCTTCAATTACTTTCATACCGAAGATTTCGTCGTTAACTTCCTGGAAATCGATTCTGTTAACCAGTTCTCCTTCAAGGAAACGGGTGTCGCCCGGGTCTTCAACCTGAACCTTACGCAGCATCTGACGTACAATAACCTCAAAATGCTTATCGTTGATTTTTACACCCTGCAGACGGTAAACCTCCTGTACTTCGTTAACAATGTACTCCTGAACCTTCATGGGCCCTTTAATGGCCAGAATATCGCTTGGAGTAATGGCACCGTCCGAAAGGGGAGTTCCCGATTTAACAAAATCGTTTTCCTGTGCCAGTACCTGTTTTGATGTGGGAACCAGATAACGTTTCTCATCGCCTGTTTTAGAGGTAATGATAACTTCGCGGTTACCGCGTTTCAGTTTTTTACCAAAGCTAACCACACCGTCGATTTCGGCAACAACGGCCGGATCGGAAGGGTTACGTGCTTCAAACAGCTCGGTAACACGCGGGAGACCTCCCGTGATATCACCGGCTTTACCAAAGGCACGCGGGATTTTAACCAAAATATCACCGGCTTTTATCTCGTTTCCTTCGTCTGCCAGCAGGTGGGCTCCCACCGGAAGGTCGTACGATTTAATTACCGAACCATCGGCAGCAAGGATTTTAATAATCGGGTTTTTCGATTTCAACTTGGAATCGATGATTACCTTCTCCTGATATCCTGTCTGTTCATCCGATTCAATACGATACGACTGACCTTCAACAATATTTTCGAAAGCCACTTTACCGTTTACTTCCGAAAGAATTACGGCATTAAACGGATCCCAGTCGGCAATCATATCGCCTTTTTTAACTGTAGCACCGTTTTTTACGTAAAGGTTTGAAGCGTAAGGAAGGTTGCTTGAAGTGAGGATAACACCGGTTTTCGGTTCAATGATTCGCATTTCGGCCGAACGACCGATTACAATCTGATATTTGTTACCGTCTTTTTCGTAATCAACCGTTCTAAGTTCGTCAATTTCCATTACACCGTCGTGTTTGGCAAGTATTTTGGCATTAACGGCAACGTTTGACGCGGTACCTCCCTGGTGGAATGTACGCAGTGTAAGCTGTGTACCCGGTTCACCAATCGACTGGGCTGCAATAACACCAACGGCTTCGCCGCGTTGTACTAAACGGCCCGAGGCGAGGTTACGTCCGTAACATTTGGCACAAACACCGCGTTTCGACTCACAGGTTAATACCGAACGGATTTCAACCTGTTCGATGCCTGCCTCTTCGATTGCAGTGGCTATATTCTCGGTAATTTCCTCACCGGCTTCAATAATCAGCTCGCCTGTTAAAGGATGATGGATATCGTGAACGGTTACACGGCCAAGGATACGGTCGTACAGGGTTTCAACAATATCTTCATTCTTTTTCAAAGCTGTGGTAGTCAGTCCGCGGAGGGTACCACAGTCTTTTTCAGAGATGATAACATCCTGGGCGACATCCACCAAACGACGGGTAAGATAACCGGCATCAGCCGTTTTAAGGGCTGTATCGGCAAGACCTTTACGCGCACCGTGTGTTGAAATAAAGTACTCAAGTACGGTAAGTCCCTCTTTAAAGTTCGAGAGAATCGGGTTTTCAATAATCTCACCACCTGTAGCACCTGATTTTTGAGGTTTGGCCATCAGTCCCCTCATTCCCGAAAGCTGACGAATCTGCTCTTTCGATCCACGGGCTCCCGAGTCAAGCATCATATAAACAGGGTTGAATCCCTGATCGTCTGATGCCAGCTCTTTCATCAGGATGTTGGTGAGTTTGGCGTTGGTATGTGTCCAGATATCAATAATCTGGTTATAACGTTCCTTATTGGTAATGAATCCCATGTTGTAGTTCGACATCACCTCATCAACCTCCTGGTTGGCCTGATTTACCAGCTCCTCTTTAATATCGGGAATAATGATGTTGCCAAGGTTAAACGACAGGCCGCCTTTGAAGGCCATCTGGTAGCCAAGTTCTTTGATATCGTCAAGGAATTTAACCGTAATAGCGGTACCTGTTTCCTTTAACACTTCGCTGATGATGTCGCGGAGTGCCTTTTTGGTAAGCAACTGGTTGATGTAACCGTAGCCTTCAGGAACCCTTTCGTTAAAAATAACACGTCCAACAGTGGTTTCTATCATTTTGTTAACCAGTTTGCCGTCTTCTTTAACATCTACTTTTACGTTGATGATGGCATGAAGGTCAACACGTTGTTCGTTATAGGCAATGATAACTTCCTCGGGGGAGTAAAATTTCATTCCTTCGCCCTTAATGGGGAAAGATTCTGAATTTTTACGGGCTTTGGTGATGTAATAAAGACCCAGTACCATGTCCTGTGAAGGAACGGTAATAGGTGCACCGTTGGCGGGGTTCAGAATATTGTGCGATGCAAGCATCAGGATTTGAGCTTCCAAAACGGCAGCATTACCCAAAGGAACGTGAACCGCCATCTGGTCACCGTCAAAGTCGGCGTTAAACGCCGTACAGGCAAGCGGGTGAAGCTGGATGGCTTTTCCCTCTACAAGTTTCGGCTGGAAAGCCTGAATACCCAAACGGTGCAATGTAGGAGCACGGTTAAGCAATACGGGATGTCCTTTAAGGATGTTTTCCAAAATATCCCAAACAACCGCATCTTTGCGTTCAACAATTTTTTTAGCCGATTTTACCGTTTTAACAATACCGCGTTCGAGCAGTTTGCGAATGATAAAAGGTTTGAAAAGTTCGGCGGCCATTCCTTTCGGAAGTCCACACTCGTTGAGTTTAAGTTCGGGGCCAACAATAATTACCGAACGACCCGAATAGTCAACACGTTTACCAAGCAGGTTTTGACGGAAACGGCCTTGTTTTCCTTTCAAGCTGTCGGAAAGTGATTTCAGCGGCCGGTTTGAGTCGGTTTTAACGGCACTTGATTTACGGGAGTTATCAAATAACGAATCAACAGCTTCCTGTAACATACGTTTTTCGTTACGCATAATTACGTCGGGTGCTTTGATTTCGATAAGTCGTTTTAAACGGTTGTTACGGATGATAACCCTGCGATAGAGGTCGTTAAGGTCGGAGGTGGCAAAACGCCCGCCATCCAAAGGTACCAAAGGCCTTAACTCCGGCGGAATGACCGGAACAATTTTAACGATCATCCACTCGGGGCGGTTTTCAAGGCGTTTACGCGAATCGCGGAATGCTTCAAAAACCTGCAAACGTCTTAATGCTTCGGCTTTACGCTGTTGTGAAGTTTCGGTGTTTGCTTTATGACGCAGGTCGAATGATGTTTTATCCAGATCAATATTTTTTAACAGGTCGTGGATGGCTTCGGCACCCATTTTTGCCACAAACTTGTCGGGGTCTTCGTCCGGAAGATATTGATTGTCGGGTGGCAGTGCTTCGAGGATATCAAGGTATTCTTCTTCCGTGAGGAAGTCGAGTTTGTTGATTCCGTCGGCCTCTTTAATTCCCGGGTTAATTACCACATACCTTTCGTAATAGATAATTGTTTCGAGTTTTTTGGTAGGCAGACCGAGCAATGCACCGATTTTGTTCGGTAATGTTCTTACAAACCAGATATGAACAACGGGTACAACCAGTTCAATGTGTCCCATTCTTTCGCGGCGCACCTTTTTTTCGGTAACTTCCACACCACAACGGTCACAAACAATTCCTTTATACCTGATTCTTTTATATTTACCGCAATGGCATTCGTAGTCTTTTACAGGGCCAAAAATGCGCTCGCAAAACAAGCCGTCGCGTTCGGGCTTGTATGTACGGTAGTTTATGGTTTCAGGCTTTAGTACTTCGCCGTGTGAACGTTCCAAAATTGATTCGGGAGAGGCGAGGCTTATGGTAATTTTACTAAAGCTACCGGGTATTTTGCTGTCTTTTCTGAAAGCCATATATTGATAGTTATTTTATTATCAAAAAAAATTAAATATTAGTCGAAGTTGAGTTCCAGTCCAAGACCTCTCAGTTCGTGAACCAATACATTGAATGATTCGGGAACGTTGGGTGTTGGCATATTCTCACCTTTAACTATTGCTTCGTAGGCCTTTGCACGACCAACAACATCGTCCGATTTAACGGTAAGGATTTCCTGCAAAATGTTGGATGCACCGAAAGCTTCCAGTGCCCAAACCTCCATCTCACCAAAACGCTGGCCTCCAAACTGGGCTTTACCGCCAAGTGGTTGCTGGGTAATGAGGGAGTAGGGGCCTATTGAACGTGCGTGCATCTTGTCGTCAACAAGGTGGTGCAGTTTAAGCATGTAGATGTATCCAACGGTTGCTGGCTGGTCAAATTTTTCACCGGTGCTGCCGTCGTACAGATAAACCCGTCCGTTTTCGGGTAAACCGGCTTTTTCCATGTACTCATTGATTTCATCAATATGGGCTCCGTCAAAAATGGGGGTGCTGAATTTAAGTCCCAGTTCTTTTCCTGCCCATGCAAGTACGGTTTCGTAAATCTGACCGAGGTTCATTCGCGAAGGTACACCCAGCGGGTTGAGAACGATGTCAACGGGTGTTCCGTCTTCGAGGAACGGCATATCTTCTTCACGAACAATACGCGATACAATACCTTTGTTTCCGTGACGACCGGCCATTTTATCACCCACTTTTAGCTTACGTTTTTTAGCAATGTAAACTTTGGCCATTTGTACAATGCCGTTAGGAAGCTCGTCGCCAACGGTGGCAACAAATTTCTTACGGTTTAATACACCCATCAACTCCTTATACTTAATGTTATAGTTGTTGATAAGGGTTTTTACCAGCTCGTTTTTACCTTTATCGGTTGTCCATTTATCAGGATTGATATTGGTGAAATCAAGTCCCTGCAAAATTTTCTGTGTAAATTTGGTTTTTTGCGGCACAACCATTTCGCCGAACGTATTGTAAACTCCCTGTGATGTTCTGTTTGAGATAAGCACGGTAAGTTTATCAATAAGTTTTGCTTTCAGGTCGGAGAAGTATTTTTGATACTCTTCTTCCAAACCTGCAATAATCTCTTTCTCTTTGGCTTTTGAGATAGAATTTTTTGCGGCTCTTGAGAAAAGATGTTTGCTGATAACAACACCCTGCATTGAAGGCGGTGCTTTCAACGAAGCATTTTTAACATCGCCGGCTTTGTCGCCAAAGATTGCACGAAGCAGTTTCTCCTCAGGGGTAGGGTCGCTTTCTCCTTTGGGCGTAATTTTTCCAATCAGTATATCACCGTCGGTAACTTCGGCACCAATACGGATAAGTCCGTTTTCATCGAGGTCTTTGGTGGCTTCGGCACTAACGTTGGGAATATCGTTGGTAAGTTCTTCGATACCGCGTTTGGTATCGCGAACATCAAGGGTAAATTCTTCGATGTGTACCGAAGTAAACACGTCATCTTTAATAATGCGTTCCGAAATAACAATGGCATCCTCGTAGTTGTAACCTTTCCAGGGCATGAAAGCCACTTTAAGGTTACGACCCAGAGCGAGTTCGCCGTTGTTGGTGGCATAACCTTCGCACAATACCTGACCTTTGGAAACTTTATCGCCTTTTCTGACGATGGGACGCAGGTTAATGGATGTGTTTTGGTTGGTGCGCTGGAACTTGGTTAAGAAGTATGTTTTCAGGTCATCGTCAAAGCTTACCAGTCTTTCAAGCTCATCGCGGTTGTAACGGATGATGATTTTGTCGGCATCAACATATTCAACAATACCGTCGCCTTCGGCATTGATAAGTACACGCGAGTCGCGGGCAACAAATTTTTCAATTCCCGTACCTACAATAGGTGCTTCGGCATTGAGCAATGGTACAGCCTGACGCATCATGTTCGATCCCATCAATGCACGGTTGGCATCGTCGTGCTCAAGGAAGGGGATGAGCGAAGCTGCAATGGAGGCAATCTGGTTGGGGGCGATGTCGATCATATCCACCTCTTCACGCGGGGTGATGGGGTAATCGGCCTGATAACGAACTTTTACCTTTTCGTTTACAAAACGGCCGTCATCGCTAACAATGGTGTTTGCCTGAGCAATAATTTTATCTTCTTCCTCCTCGGCACTAAGATAGATGGGAGGATGATTGAAATCGATTTTTCCGGTTTCAACTTTGCGATACGGGGTTTCAATAAATCCGAGTTCATTGATTTTGGCATATACACAAAGTGACGAGATAAGACCGATGTTCGGTCCCTCTGGGGTTTCGATGGTACAAAGTCTTCCGTAGTGGGTATAGTGAACGTCACGAACCTCAAAACCGGCTCTTTCACGCGACAGACCACCGGGCCCTAAAGCCGAAATTCTGCGCTTGTGCGTAATTTCCGACAGCGGGTTGGTTTGATCCATAAACTGCGACAGGGCATTGGTTCCGAAAAATGAGTTGATAACGGAGGACAATGTTTTGGCGTTAATAAGATCGGTGGGAGTAAATACCTCGTTGTCGCGAACATTCATACGCTCACGAATGGTACGTGCCATACGTGCCAAACCTACGCCAAATTGCGAATAGAGCTGTTCACCAACGGTTCTGACCCTACGATTGGAGAGGTGATCGATATCATCCACCAATGTTTTTTGGTTGGCCAGTTTAATGAGGTGTTTAATAATAAGGATGATGTCTTCTTTGGTAAGAACACGTACATCGTCGGGTGTGTTAAGCTCCAGTTTTTTATTGATACGGTAACGGCCTACTTCACCGAGGTCGTAACGTTTTTCGGAGAAGAAAAGTTTTTCAAATATACCACGTGCTGTCTCTTCATCGGGAGGAAGGGCATTCCTTAACTGGAAGTAGATGTACTCAACAGCCTCTTTTTCGGAGTTGGTGGTATCTTTTTGAAGGGTGTTGAAAACAATCTGGAATTCGTTGGCCGTAGCATCATCTTTATGAAGCAGGATGGTTTTTACACCTGCGTCGATGATTTGCTCGATATGTTCGGTTTCCAGAATGGTTTCACGTTCGATGATAACATCATTTCTTTCAATGGTAACCACTTCACCGGTTTCTTCATCAACAAAGTCTTCGAACCACGAACGTACAACACGGGCTGCCAAACGGCGGCCAAGAACACGTTTTAATCCGGCTTTACTAACTTTAATTTCATCGGCAAGGTCAAATATCTCTAAAATGTCTTTATCACTTTCGTAACCGATGGCACGTAAAAGTGTGGTAACCGGCATCTTCTTTTTACGGTCGATGTACGCATACATCACGTTATTGATGTCGGTTGAAAACTCCATCCACGAACCTTTAAAGGGGATGATTCGTGCAGAATAGAGCATTGTACCGTTGGCATGCCGGTTTTGACCGAAGAACACGCCGGGAGAACGGTGTAACTGCGAAACGATAACACGTTCGGCACCGTTAATAACGAATGTTCCTTTGGGTGTCATGTAAGGGATCATTCCCAGATAAACATCCTGAACAATGGTTTCGAAGTCTTCGTGTTCGGGGTCGGTACAATAAAGTTTTAATTTTGCCTTAAGAGGCACACTGTATGTTAAACCACGCTCGAGGCACTCTTCGGCGGTATAGCGTGGGGGATCGATAAAATAATCCAGAAACTCCAGTACAAAATTATTTCTCGCATCGGTGATGGGAAAGTTTTCATCAAAAACCCTGTAAAGGCCTTCGTTTTTTCTGTTATCAGGATTCGTTTCCAACTGGAAGAAGTCCTGAAACGATTTCAACTGAATATCGAGGAAATCAGGATAGGGCAGTTGATTTTTAATGGATGCGAAACTGATTCTTTCGTTTTTGATCTCAGCCAAGGCTTATAGTTTTTAGGTTACAAACAAATTTTGGTGATAAAAAACCACCACGTATTATTGAAAGAACGATGTTAAAGAACAGATAGGCATAAACCTCTAGCCCCAAAAAGGGGTAGAGGTTAAGCCTATAAAAAATTATATGTCGATCGTTATTTGATCTCTACTTCGGCACCGGCTCCTTCGAGCTGTGTTTTCAGTGCTTCAGCTTCATCTTTGGTTACACCTTCTTTAATAGCTGCAGGTGCTGAGTCAACCAATTCTTTGGATTCTTTCAGTCCAAGGCTGGTTAATTCTTTAACCAGTTTAACAACGGCAAGTTTCGACTGACCGGGAGCTTTCAAAATTACGTCGAATGCTGTTTGCTCTTCAGCTTCTTCAGCACCGGCGGCAGCAGGACCTGCAACAGCAACAGCTGCAGCAGCAGGCTCAATGCCGTACTCTTCTTTTAAAATTTCAGCCAGTTCGTTAACTTCTTTAACAGTTAAGTTTACCAATTGTTCTGCAAATGCTTTTAAATCTGCCATTTTATTATAGTTTTAAGTTAATTTGATTCAAAAAAAATATCTAAAAATTATCTGTATATAAATACCTTATTCGCTTTTTTCGGATAAAGTTTCAAGAATTCCGGAAAGCTTGTGGCCGCCGGATTGTAATGCACCCATAACATTCTTAACAGGCGACTGCAACAGGGCAATAACATCGGCGATGAGTTCTTCGCGCGATTTGATTGCCACCAAAAAGTCCAGCTGCTCGTCACCTATATAGGTCATTTCCTCAATATAGGCGGCTTTCAGGATTGGACGTTCTGATTTTTTACGGAACTCTTTAATCAGTTTTGCCGGAGCATTACCGGTTTCCGTAAACATAACAGCAGTATTTCCTTTAAGAACTTCGTATAGCTCACCGAAGTCTCTGTCAGCGGCATCCATAGCTTTTTGCAGAAGGGTGTTTTTAACAACGCGCATGGTGATGCCGTATTTAAAACATAATCTTCTGAGGTTGCTGGTATCTTCGGCATTCATTCCTGAGATGTCGGTAAGATACAGGTTGGATGTTTCAGCAAGCTGAACTGACATAGAGTCGATAAGAGCTTTTTTTTCTTCTTTCCTCATAGTGTTTTACTTTGTTTTTACCAATTAAGCGGTAGCCGTTTTGTCATCAATTTTGATTCCGGGGCTCATAGTGCTTGAAAGGTGTACACTTTTAACGTAAGTACCTTTAGCCGACGACGGTTTAAGTTTGATAATGGTATTCATAAGCTCATTGATGTTTTCGATGAGTTTTTGGTCATCAAAACTAACTTTACCAACGGCTGAATGAATGATACCGTATTTATCAACTTTAAAGTCGATTTTACCGGCTTTAGCTGCGGTAACAGCTTTACCTACTTCCATGGTTACCGTACCGGTTTTAGGGTTAGGCATAAGGCCTCTTGGTCCTAAAATACGGCCCAGAGCACCAACTTTAGGCATAACGCTCGGCATGGTAATTACCACGTCAACGTCGGTCCAACCACCTTTGATTTTTTGGATGTAGTCATCCAAACCAACGTAGTCGGCACCGGCAGCTTTAGCTTCGTCTTCCTTATCGGGTGTACACAGCACGAGAACCTTCACGTCTTTACCGGTTCCATGGGGAAGGGTTACCGAACCTCTCACCATTTGATTGGCTTTACGCGGGTCAACGCCCAAACGTACACTCAAGTCAACAGAAGCGTCAAATTTTGTATAAGTAATATCTTTTACAAGTTTAACGGCCTCTGCAAGGGAGTACTCTTTCTGTTTGTCGAATCTGGCTAAAGCTTCTTTGTGTTTTTTTGACAATTTTGCCATAATTCTCCTCCTCTTTTTAGAGTGTTAATTAATTAGATACTTCGGGAAAATCACCTTTTACCTTAACTCCCATACTCCGGGCAGTACCTGCTACCATGTGCATGGCCGACTCAACGGTGAAAGCGTTTAAATCTTTCATTTTTGCTTCGGCAATTTCGCGCACCTGATCCCAGGTTAAGGTACCAACTTTAACACGGTTTGGTTCAGCCGAGCCCTTTTTTAATTTAAGAGCTTCTAAAATCTGAACGGCTACCGGTGGTGTTTTGATGATAAAATCGAAGGATTTATCTTTGTAAACAGTAATGATAACAGGAATAACCTTACCGGCCTGTTCCTGTGTACGGGCATTAAACTGTTTACAGAACTCCATGATGTTAACACCTTTGGCACCAAGTGCTGGTCCTACCGGCGGGGAGGGGTTTGCAGCGCCTCCTCTGATCTGTAATTTTATTAATCCACTTACTTCTTTTGCCATTTTAAACCTAATGTTTAAAATTGATAATGCGTTTATAACTATTGACTATTCTTTTTCCACTTGCATAAAGCCAAGTTCGAGGGGTGTTTTTCTACCGAAGATTTTGACCATCACTCTCAGTTTTTTCTTCTCTTCGTCAATCTCTTCGATGATTCCACTGAAACTGTTAAAAGGTCCATCGACCACTGTAACGGTTTCGCCCACGATAAACGGAATGTTTACCTCTTCACCCTGTTCAGCCAGTTCGTCAACTTTTCCGAGGATTCGTTTAACTTCTGCCGGTCTGATGGGTTCCGGTTCTCCACGTGTACCAAGAAACCCGAGAACATCGGGTATGTTTTTGATAATGTGGGGAATTTCTCCGGTAAGTTCCGCTTCAATCAGGACATACCCCGGGAAATAGTTACGTTCCTTACTGATCTTTTTTCCTTTACGGATTTGGTAAACCTTTTCCGTAGGGATCAGAATTTGCGTAATGTACTCCTGAAGGTTGAGTCGGTTGATTTCGTTCTCAAGGTATTCCTTTACCTTTTTTTCTTTGCCACTAATAGCCCTGACAACGTACCATCTTCTTCCTGATTTTTCGCTCATTTTGCGGGAAATTGAATTAGTTATAAACAGTTAATATATAATAAGGTTAGAACAATGCTAATCCTTAAAAAAGTTCTAAAACATTGTATAGAACTTCTGAAGGACTGATGAGAATGAAATATCCATCAAATAAACCACCAAAGCGATTATCAGGGAAGCAACGGATACTACGATTGCACTGTTCTGCAGCTCACTCCACGTTGGCCATGATACTTTATGCATCCATTCGTCGTAACTCTCTTTAATGTATGCCGAAAAACTAAATTTAGCCATTGTCGTATTTATAAAAAATTTGCACGGGAGGAAGGACTCGAACCCTCAACCAATGGTTTTGGAGACCACTACTCTACCAATTGAGCTACTCCCGTGTTTGCTTTAAAAGCAGAAACCAAAGGCTTTCCATCGAAACAGAAAACCTTTAGTTTCTATTTATTAATTACCTGTTTCTTAGTCAAGAATCTCAGTTACCTGACCGGCACCAACGGTACGTCCACCTTCGCGGATAGCGAAACGGAGACCTTTGTTCATGGCGATTTCATTGATCAGTTTAACTTCGATGGTGAGGTTATCACCGGGCATAACCATTTCAACTCCGTCAGGAAGGAAAATCTCTCCGGTAACGTCGGTTGTTCTGAAATAGAACTGAGGACGATATCTGTTGTGGAAAGGAGTGTGACGACCACCTTCTTCTTTTTTCAGGATATAAACCTCGGCTTTGAAATGTTTGTGAGGAGTTACCGAACCGGGAGCGGCGATAACCATACCACGACGAATTTCATTTTTGTCGATACCACGGAGCAACAAACCAGCGTTGTCACCGGCCATACCTGTATCAAGAATTTTACGGAACATTTCAACTCCGGTAACAACTGATTTGAGTTTTTCGGCACCCATACCAATAATGTCAACAGGGTCTCCTGTGTGGATGATACCGGTTTCAATTCTTCCGGTAGCAACGGTACCACGACCTGTAATTGAGAATACGTCCTCAATAGGCATCAGGAATGGTTTCTGATCGTCGCGTTCCGGCAACGGAATCCACTCGTCGCAGGCATCCATCAATTCATGAATTTTTTCAACCCATTTAGGCTCACCGTTAAGTCCGCCAAGAGCTGAACCCTGAATAACAGGAGTGTTATCACCGTCGAAATCGTAGAAGCTCAACAGGTCACGGATTTCCATGTCAACCAGTTCAAGCAATTCTTCGTCATCAACCATGTCAACTTTGTTCATGAAAACAACCAGACGCGGTACACCAACCTGACGAGCGAGCAGGATGTGCTCACGGGTTTGAGGCATAGGACCATCGGTTGCAGCCACAACGAGAATAGCACCGTCCATCTGGGCAGCACCTGTTACCATGTTTTTAACGTAGTCAGCGTGACCGGGACAGTCAACGTGAGCGTAGTGACGGTTTTTTGTTTCATACTCAACGTGAGCAGTATTAATGGTAATACCTCTTTCCTTTTCTTCAGGAGCGTTATCGATTGAATCAAATGACTTAAATTCTGCCAAACCTTCATCTTGCAGAGTAAGAGTAATGGCAGCCGTTAAGGTTGTTTTACCGTGGTCAACGTGACCAATAGTTCCAATATTTACGTGCGGTTTGGAACGTTCGAATTTTTCTTTAGCCATATCAAAACTTGTTTTTAAAAATAATAATGTTACTTCACTGTTTTTTTATCGAGCCGAGGACGAGAATTGAACTCGTGACCTCTTCCTTACCAAGGAAGCGCTCTACCCCTGAGCTACCCCGGCTTAAAACCTGGAGCGGGAGACGGGACTCGAACCCGCCACCTACAGCTTGGAAGGCTGTCGCTCTACCGGATGAGCTACTCCCGCTTAAACAAGGTTAAAGGCTAAAGGTTAATGCACACATTTACGTTAACCTTTAGCCTTTTAACTTAACCCTGGTTATATAGGTGTGGGGGGAGGAGGATTCGAACCTCCGAAGGCTGAGCCAACAGATTTACAGTCTGCCCCGTTTGACCGCTTCGGTATCCCCCCGGGATTTCAATATTTTTATGAACTGAGCCAACAGAGGGACTCGAACCCCCGACCGGCTGATTACAAATCAGCTGCTCTACCAACTGAGCTATGTTGGCATTTCTGCCTTACTCAGAACCTGCCTTTGTTGACAATTTCTTTAAAGAACAAGCCTCTTTTAAAAAAGAAGCAGACCTCTCCGTAAAAAGGTCTGCAAAAATATATAGTTTAGCTTAAATAACCAAACAAAAAACAGAAAAAAGTTTATTTATTTTTTTAGCATTTCTTTGTGTTTGGTAAGTTGTCGTCTAAGTGCCTCAACAGCAGTGTCTGTAGCCTCTTCAAAGGTCTTGCTTTGTTTCTTGGCAAACAAATGCTGGCCCCTGATGCTTACTTTGATCTCTGCAATTTTGTTTTCTCTTGTTTCGGCATTTTCAACTTTTAAGGTTACTTCCGTACCCAATACTCCATCATACGTGTTGGAGAGCTTATTAACTTTTCTTTCAATAAAGTCTTCCAACTTCTTGTCGGTTTTAAAATGTACCGAAGTGATGTTTACTTTCATATTAAACCTCCTTTTTAATTCGCGCTCTCGGGTGCGCGTGGTTATAAATTGATTTTAGTTGCTCAATGGTGTTGTGGGTGTAAACCTGGGTAGCCGAAAGGTTAGCATGGCCAAGTATCTCTTTGATGGTGTTTAAATCGGCTCCTTCATTGAGCATGTGCGTCGCAAAAGTGTGACGCAGGATATGTGGGCTTTTTTTGGATTGTGTAAGCCCGGAAAGATTTTTTTCAACGATTCTGTAAATAAATTTAGGATAGGTTTTGTTGCCTTTGTCGGTTACTATTAAATAAGGATTATCGGTTTCAAAAGCAGCTTTTCTCATATCCTTATACCTTATTATATATTCTTTCTCTCTTTCTGAAAACGGAATAATCCTCTCTTTATTGCGTTTTCCCAGCACTTTTAAGGTGTTCTCGTTTAAATTAATATTGTTGATACGTAAGTTTATGATTTCTGTTAACCGCATTCCGGTTGTATATAACAGGTCGATAACCAAAAAGTCTCTGAGTGATGAGAAATTGTCGGATTTGCCGGTTTGTGCGTAAAACAATTCCATTTTTTGCTTTGTTATAAAAGCGGGTAAACGGGATGGTGTTTTTAACGAGTTAATATTTTTTACGGGATTTGATTTTATCACTCCTTTTTTAAGCAGAAAATTGAAATAGGATTTCAGTGAGCTTAATTTACGGTTGATGGTTGCGTTTGATTTACCGGCTTCGATAAGTTCTACTATCCATGAACGGATAATGTCGCGATTGATCTGTTTGACATCGCTAATTTCAAATGTTTCCCGTACAAAATCGAAAAATGAATTCAAATCATTTTTGTAGGCTGTAACAGTGTGTTGAGAATAGTGCTTCCCGATTGATATATGTTGAAGGAAATCCTTAATATTCATTAACCTTTAAAAAAAAGAAACTTTGAATCAAATATACGATAAAACGTAACTGATTCAAAGTTTCAAAGGTGATTAAATCCTTAATTTTTGTTAAGGCGCTAACACTTAGCCTTGTTCGGCCTGACGCAGCTGTTGGATATAAATCGCTTTAAGTTTTTGTTCGCGGCGTTTGATGCTTGGTTTTGTGAAACGCTGACGTTCACGAAGCTCACGCATGTTACCGGTTTTTTCAAACTTACGTTTATACCTTTTTAAAGCACGGTCAATGTTTTCGCCTTCTTTAACAGGAATAATAATCATGTTAAATACCTACCTTTTTTTAAAATGGTTAAAAAATAAAATCGGGTGCAAAGATAATATTTTTTCTGAACATACCAGACGGAGGTTGTTTTTTAAGAAATGCTGTTAAAATTCTAAATAAATACCCAATCAAATCCTAAACCGGGTAATTTATGTGATAAAGTTATCAGTTGTTTTTTACCGTGCACCAACAAGCGAAACGGATGAAATGGTGTCGCCCATGCCAACCAGGGTTACCGGATTGTCGATGATGATGGTTGGTACGGCAATAATTTCCATTTGATTGTTTGAAAACATTCCCTCTTCCATCAGGTTATTTGAGCCGAAGAGCCGGTTAACGGTTGCAGATAAATCCTGCAATTCATTGAGGCCTGTGTCCGATACTTTTTGATTTTTCGACCACAGCAATACCTCTTTGGTGTTGATGGCACCCGTGCCTGCTTTGCTTGCTGCAACATTGGCCGCCAGTTGCATCCCTTTTCGGTTTTGCAGCGGTGTTATTTTAAAGCCCGGTTTTTGGAGTGTTATATAGAGTCCGAACATATGAAGTTGCATTCGCGGACAATTTACATAGTCAAATATTTTTAACATCCCTTTGAAAAGGTTGCTGCTGTTTGTTTCTTCTTCGCACACGGCAGCTAACTGTTCTTCGCCGATTACTTCAAGAATATCGATCAGTTCGCGTTCGTTAAAACCGATGCTGTCAACTTCGCGGGCAAGGTGGTCAATCAAATATTTTCTTATTGTTTTATCCTGTGTTGAAGCAATTTCCAAATGGAGGATAACATCCGGATTGTTTTTTCGCCATTTTGAAATTATTTTTTTTGACGCTTCAATCCTGTCGGTTCCCGGGCTTCCGTCGGGTAAACTTTGTTTTAGCATCTGGTAGCCCGATAAAATAATGTATTCATAGCCGGTTTCAGGATTGCTCATTTTTTTGCTAAAAGAGTCGTCGATGGCCAGTTTAAAGTTTAGCGGGTCGTAGGTTGCAATAAAACGGTTTGATTTCGGACAGGTGAATTTTTGCCCTGCAATATTTATTGTATCACCTTTGTTAAATTCAATAATCCAGTGGATAAGCGGAATATCGTTGCTTCGTGAAATATCGTGTGCCTTTTTTAAAACACCTGATTCGTCCACATTTTGAAGGTTCGGAAGGTTTAAAAAGAGTTCCGATTGCTCTTTTGGTGAAGAGGCTGTGTGAACATATACCGGATTTACACCGCAAACAGCCATTACATTGGCCACTATGCCTCCCTGACCTCCCATTTGCATTTTGTCGTAACCTATGGTTTTATCCAGCCAGTAAAAAACATCAACATTTTCGATCAGCCACTCTTCGGCAATTCCTCCTTTAAAACATTTTACCAGTCCTCTAATGGCATCGGTATTCGAATTTATTACGGTTTTACCGTCACTCAACAGCTCGTGGGTGTTTATTTTATGGTTGCTGATTATCTCTTCAATGGTTTTGCCCTGAATTTTTATAACGGCATCTATGTTGGCGTTAAAGGCGCTTATTAACCCTTTTACATCCCTCATTTTTGTTAACTGCTCTTCCGAAGTTCGATAATGCTCAAACCATCTGTTTTTTAAATCTGAATAATCCATCTTAATCTACTTTTAAAATCATGTTCAAATAATCCTGACCCGCATCAAACAAAAATACAAACTATTACAATCCTGTTCGCATTACGGATAAAAATAGTTGGCTGTTTCGGTTTTTTTATGGCGGGCACAACCTCATGGAGCAATTTTGCTAATTTTGCTAACCGGTATTTTTGCCGCTCTGAAAAGAATCCTAAAAATAAATGGAAAAAAAACAGGTAGTTGATTTTTACAACGATTTTAAAACATCACAGCAAAACACGGGCATTAACGAGCGCTTATGGTTTCTTTATAAAAGATTGCAAAAGCTGGGGTTAAAATCCGATTCCAATGTGCTGGAACTGGGATGCGGCATAGGTGCCATGACTTTTTTGATTTCAAAAACCGTTACCGGCGGAACCGTTGAGTCGGTGGATATCAGCAACCGCTCTGTTGAGTTTGCCAAAAGGTATCACAACAAGCCCAATGTTTCTCACCATACTGCCGATGTGGTGGAGTACAAACCCCTGCTTACCAAAATAGATTTTGTTACGTTGTTGGATGTTATTGAACATATTCCCGTTGAGCGGCATGCAGAGCTTTTTAATAATATTTCATCGTATATGGATGATAATACACAGCTTATCATCAACATTCCAAATCCCGATTATATTGAATACGACCGCAAACACAATCCTGAAGTGTTACAGATCATCGACCAGCCGGTTTATCACGACCGGCTTTATAAAACGCTTTCCGATTGTGGTCTTGATATGAAATTTTACGAAAAATACGGTATCTGGGTTGAAGACGAATATATTTTTTATGTCATCAAAAAGAAACAACCTTTTACCGAAGAAAAACCGGCCGGAAAAAGAAACTTTGTGGAAAAAGTAAAAAGGAAATTATTACGAATTAAGCTTGAAAAATTTTACCGGTACGGGAGATAGTGATTTAAAATCTGAAATTATAAAACTTTGAATTTGTACGCAGAAAAAATAGCCCGGGCACTCAACCGGCAATCGTGGCAAATAGCCAATGCCATCGAACTGATGAATGGAGGAGCCACCATTCCGTTTATTGCCCGTTATCGAAAGGAAAAAACAGGTAATCTGGAAGACTTTGAACTGCTGGAACTGGAAAAACTCCTGAAACAGCTGCATCAGCTCGACGAACGCAAAGCTGCGGTTATAAAAAGCATGGAAGAGCAGGGAGTTCTTACCTCTCAACTTAAGGAACAACTGGAGAATGCCGAAACCATAACGGTGGTTGAAGATATTTACCTTCCGTTTAAACCCAAACGGAAAACCCGTGCAACCATTGCAAAGGCCAAAGGGCTGGAGCCGCTGGCAAAGATGATTTACTCCGAGAATATTACCGGTATGGGTTCGGTTGTAACCCGTTTTATCAACCCCTCAAAAGGAGTTGAAAATGCTGGCGAGGCTTTGCAGGGAACCCGTGATATTATGGCGGAATGGATAAGTGAAAATATCAGGGTTAGAAATATTGTAAGAGGGCTGTTTGTAAAAGAGGCAAAAATTATTTCAAAAGTTGCCAAAGGAAAAGAGGAGGAGGGTGAAAAATATAAGGCCTGGTTCGACTGGAGCGAACCGGCGGGCAGGGCTCCATCGCACCGGATACTTGCCATGTTTCGCGGCGAAAAAGAGGGCATCCTGAAAATAAAAATTAATCCCGATAAAGACCGGGCAACTGAAAAACTAAGACGATTCATTATAAAAGGTTACGGTGAAGCATCGGAACAAAAGGAGCTGGCTTTAAAAGATAGCGTACAACGGTTGTTGTTTCCTTCCATCGAAACGGAATACCGAAATGACCTGAAACAAAAGGCCGATGAGGAAGCCATCCGTGTGTTTGCCGACAATTTACGTCAGCTGTTGCTTGCCCCTCCTCTTGGTCAAAAAAATGTACTTGCCATCGATCCCGGATTTCGTACGGGGTGTAAAGTGGTTTGCCTCGACCGAAACGGGAATCTGGTTCATAACGAAACCATTTATCCTCATCCGCCTCAAAATGAGAAATCGCAGGCTATGAAAAAGATAGGAAGCCTGGTAAATGCCTACAACATCGAAGCCATTGCCATTGGCAACGGAACGGCAGGCCGCGAAACGGAGGATATGATAAGAAGAATGCGGTTCGACAGGGATTTGATTGCCGTGATGGTGAACGAAAACGGTGCTTCCGTTTATTCGGCATCGGCAGCTGCCCGTGAAGAGTTTCCCGAATATGATGTAACGGTGCGCGGTGCGGTTTCCATTGGCCGAAGGCTGATGGACCCTCTGTCGGAACTGGTGAAAATAGACCCGAAGTCTATTGGCGTGGGACAATATCAGCATGATGTTAACCAAAAACTGTTACACGAAAGCCTCAATACAACGGTAGCGTTATGTGTAAATGCAGTGGGTGTGGAACTCAATACGGCAAGCAAAGAGCTGTTGACTTATGTTTCGGGGGTAGGGCCGGTACTGGCCGAAAGGATTGTTGAGTATCGGAAAAAACATGGCGATTTTACAGATCGCGAAGCTTTAAAAGAGGTAAAAGGACTGGGTGCAAAAGCGTTCCAGCAGGCAGCCGGATTTTTGAGGATAAAAAACGGTACCAACCCGCTTGATGCCAGTGCCGTGCATCCCGAACGGTACAAAGTGGTGGAGCTGATTGCCCAAAAGTTGAAAATGGAGCTGTCGCAGCTTATCGGAAATAAATCAGTAAAGGAAAAGATCAATTTGCAGGATTTTGTGTCGGATGAGGTGGGTTTGCCTACCCTGCATGATATTTTACAGGAGCTTGAAAAACCCGGGCGCGACCCGCGTAAAAAGTTTGAACGGTTCGAATTTGATAAAAACATTCGTGCCATCGATGATTTAAAAGAGGGGATGATTTTGAACGGTATTGTTATCAACCTGACCAATTTCGGAGCTTTTGTTGATGTCGGCATAAAAGAAAACGGACTGATACATAAAAGTCAGATAGCCGATGAATTTGTCAGCGACCCGGGAGAGTATCTGAAATTAAATCAGGCGGTAAGGGTTAAAATAGTTGAAATTGATAAGGCGAGAAAAAGAATTGCATTGACATTGAGAGGGGTAGAATAATTGTTGGCCGCTTTTAACGGGTTTGGATGTCAAAGCAGATTGTATTTTTGTAACCTTTTTATCTGCTTGAAAATAGTTAAAATGGAGTCAGGGTGTTTTTTTCGGTCATCTTTTAAAGAAATATGTTAAAACAATTATTATTCTACTTTTGCGTTATCGAGGTAAAATTGAGGTTATGCGTGTAAAAGTTTTCTTTCTGCTTTGGGTTTTGATTGCTCTTTCCGGTTCATCGGTACAAGCTCAGATAATTCAGGGTGAATTGATCGGAGGGTTCAATTTCAGTAAGGTGGAAGGCGACAGGGTAAATAACGGAATGTTTAAATTCAACAAACCGGGTGTTAACATCGGACTGGGAGCCATCATTCCGCTGGGCCATAATTTTTCAACCAGTTTCGAAATTTTATTTACTCAAAAAGGTGCATTTAAAAGATACGGCGATGTGGACAGCGCCCAACCCATGTATCTGACCCGTTTAAACTATGCCGAGATACCTCTTTTAATTCAATACACCGATAAAGGAAAATATACTTTTGGTACCGGAGTATCTTATTCGCGATTGGTTAGCGCAAAATGGGTGGTTAACGGCAGAACATTGAGTAACAGTATTAACGACGGTTATTATGCTGTTAATAATTTCGACTGGATAGCCGATTTCCGGTTTAAATTGTACAAGCAACTCAAATTAAATATCCGTTATGCTTATTCGCTTAATTCTATTTGGTCGGGAACCGAAGACGAACTGCTGGAAACCATTGGCGGCGAAAAACAGGATATGAACCAGCGAAACAGTATGATTACGTTCAGGGTGATATGGGTGTTTAACGAAGAAAAGAGCCTGTCCAATTTAAAAGAAAGTAAAAATGCAAAGTAGAACAGCCCGCTATTGGATTGATAAACTTGACCTCTCTGCACATCCCGAAGGCGGCTGGTTCAAAGAGGTTTACCGTTCAAAAGAAACAATACAAAAAGAGGCCCTGCCCGAAAGATTTACCGGAAACCGAAATATATCAACTTCAATTTATTATTTATTGGAAAGGGGCGATTTTTCGGCGTTTCACCGGATTAAGTCGGATGAGTTATGGCACTTTTATGATGGACAGGATTTAGAGATAATCGAGATAAATACTTCAGGAGAACTGATTAAACACAGGTTAGGGCTTGAAACTTTTCCGCAAATTATGATTCCTGCCGGCAGCTGGTTTGCAGCAATACCAACGGGGTTGTTCGCCCTTGTTGGTTGCACCGTTAGTCCGGGATTTGACTTTGAAGATTTTGAAATGGGAAACAGGGATTGGCTTTTAAAACAGTTCCCGCAACATATCAAAACCATCGAAGCGTTAGCATTGCCTTAGGTTTTTTTT